>JAUXPP010000123.1 GCA_030683705.1 Polaromonas sp.
AGACCGCGCCATCGGTCTGGCGCCAGCCCTGGCCTTCGAAGCCGGCGGGCAGGCGCTGCAGGAAAGGCTGCAGGGTGGGCATGGGTGTGCCGCCGGTCAGCGGGTTGATGTAGCGCAGCTTGTAGCCGTCGCTGGTGTCCATCGGGGCGCTGCGCTCCAGCTGGTGCAGGGCCTCGCGGCTGCGCTCGTAGGGGTAGCTGAAGATGGGCGAGGTGGCGCCAAAAGGTGCGTTGCCGCGCACCGGCGCCATGTTGTGGCCGTAGCGCGCGAAGCTGGCGCCTTCGGGGCGCGTGACCGGCTGCGAGCGGGTTGCTCCGTTTTCCGCGAAACCGGCGTCGAAGAAGCGGATCATGGGAATGTCCAGGCCGTCGAGCCAGACCACCGGCCCGGCACTGTCCAGCGGGGCCTCGTGGCCATGGTCATGCCAGGTCCAGCTCGGGGTGATGATGAAGTCGCCCGGCGCCATGGTGGCGCGCTCGCCATCGACGGCGGTGTAGGCGCCTTTGCCCTCGGCCACACAACGCAGCGCGCTCTGGGTGTGGCGGTGGCTGGGGGCCACCTCGCCGGGAAGAATCAGCTGCAGGCCGGCATACAGCGACTGGGTGATGGCCGACTGCCCCTGCAGCCCGGGGTTCTCCAGGATCAGCACGCGGCGCACGGCTTCCTCGGCGGTGATCAGCCGGCCGGCCTCCATCAGGTAAGGGCGCACCGTCTCATAGGCCCAGAAAGCCGGCAGACACGGTGTGGCAGGCTGCTGCGGCACCAGCGCATGCAGCACTTCCCACAGCGGGGTCAGGTGCTGCGCGCGGATGGCGTCGTAAAACGCCTTGCGTGCACTGCCGGGAGGTGGGGTCATGTCCATGGGAGTCTCCGTGGGTTCAGCGGTCCAGGAAAACGCCGTCCTGCAACAGTTGCTGCTGCAGCAAGGCGATGTCGATATCGGGGAAAGCCTGGCCGGTCGCCAGCATGGCAGCGGCCGTGCCCGCCGCCTGGCCCATCACAAAACAGCCACCGCTGGCGCGTGCGGCTGACTGGCCTTCATGGGTCATGGACGCACAGCGCCCGGCGACCAGCAGGTTGGACACGGCGCGGTTGGTCAGCATGCGCCAGGGCAGGTCGTTGTAAGCGCGCTTGTCATCGCGCGGAAAGCCCCAGCTGATGGCGCCGTCCACGTGCATTTCCATGGGCCAGGCATTGATGCCGATGACGTCGTCAAAACGCGCGGACGACAGGATGTCCTCGCCGGTGAGGGCATAGTCACCGAGCACGCGCCGCGTCTCGCGGATGCCCACCTGGGGCGCGATGTCGACAATCGCCGACTGCTCAAAACCGGGCACCTCGTTTTTCAGGAAGCGGAAGTATTCTGAGATCTGGCGGCGGCCTTCGAGTTCGCCCTCGCTGAGCTGGCGTGCATCGGTGGCGTCCATGGCCATGCCCGCGGCATTGCGGATCTGCGTGACATTGGCACGCCATTCGGCCGGATTCTTGTTGGGCCGAAGGATCGCGCCCTTGCGCGGAAATTTGTAGCGGCCGGGTGCGCGCGACTCGCTCTCTTCCATCAGGGTGTTGATGGCGCTGAACTCGCCCACCGCAGCCAGCGCGCGCGGGGCGTCGACATGGCCGACGCGGAACATGGTGGTCGGGAACAGGGCGCTGCCATGGCCGTCACCCAGTTCGAAGGGCACACCGGCAAAATGCGCCACGTCAGCGTCGCCGGAACAGTCAATGAAACGCTGGGCGCGAATCGCCTGGCGGCCGGACTTGGTCTCCACCACCAGTGCAGCAATCGACGAACCGTCCATCACCACGGCCGCTGCCCAGGCATGAAACAGCAGTTGCACGCCGGCCGACAGCAGCAACTGGTCGGCGGCGCACTTGTAGGCCGACACATCGTAGGAGCGCACGCGAATGCGGCCCAGCATGCCGTCTTGCGGCTGGTTCAGCCCGCCCAGCGCAGCTATGCGTTCCAGCAGGTCGTCGACCACGCCATGCACCAGCTGCTGCATCTCGCCGTTCCTGCGGCCATACAGGCCGGCAAAGTTGGTGACACCACCTGCCGTGCCCATGCCGCCCAGAAAACCATAACGCTCCACCAGCAGCGTGCGTGCGCCGCGCCTGGCTGCACTCACGCTGGCCGCGAGCCCGGCCGGTCCGCCGCCGATCACGACGACATCGAATTCGCCGTACACCGGCAGCGTGCGGGCCGGCTCGGTGATGGCGTTCAGGCTGGACAAGGCAGGCAAGGCGCTGGTCTCAATTCAAGCAGGGGCCGCAGGCACCGGAAGCGAAGCCTCTGGCGAGCGGCGGCCTGCAAGGTGGGGGAAGTTCATTCAATTTTTATTCCGCGCACCGCGATGATGCCGCCCATGATGGCGGTTTCATTGCGGATGCGGCTGGTCAGGCCTTCGGGCGAGGTGCCCACGGCCTGCCAGCCCTGGTTGAACAGTTTCTGGCGGGTGTCGTTGTCGCGGATGATGCGCGGCACTTCCTGGGCCAGGCGAGTCTGTGCGGCCTTGGACAATTTGGCCGGGCCGACCAGTGCAGTCCAGACTTCGAGGTTGAAGTTGCGCACTTCAGCATCGGCCAGCGACGGAATCTCCGAGGCCAGGGCACTGCGTCCGCTGGTCAGGCCGATGGCCTTGAGTTTGCCGGCCTTGATCTGCGGCAGCGCAATGCCAGGGGGCACCAGCGCCATCTGGATCTGGCCGCCCAGCAGCGCGGTGACCACTTGCGGGTTGCCCTGGTAAGGCACATGCACGGCGGCGAGGTTGCCGGCGGTGGACTTGAGCAGTTCCATGCCCAGATGCCCGACCGAGCCGTTGCCGACCGAGCCGTAATTCCATTTGTCGCCGCCGTTGCGTGCTGCCAGGAAGAAGGCGCTGCCCGAGGGCTGGTTCATTGGTGCCACCAGCACCAGCGGTGCGGTGGTCAGCAGGGAGATGGGCGTGAAATCTTTCGCCGGGTCGTAAGGCAGCTTGCTGTACAACATTTTGGCCGAGGTCAGGTTGCCGTTGATCACGACGGCCAGCGTGTGGTCGTCCGTCGCCTTGGCGGCCAGATCGGCAGCGATGTTGCCCGAGGCGCCGGGCCGGTTTTCGACGATGACCGGTTGGCCCAGGGCGCGCGACAGCGGCTCGGCCAGCGTGCGTGCAGCCATGTCGGGTGTGGAGCCGCCGGGGAAGCCCACCAGCAGTTTCACCGGACGCGTCGGCCAGGCGGCGGCTGCGGAAGCGGCCTCTTTGGCCGCTGGTTTTGTGGGGGCATTCTGGGCTGCAGCCAGCATTGGCAGAGCGAGTGCCGCTATCAAAAGCGTAGTGCGTTTGGACAAATTCATGCGATCCTCCAGTTTTGAAAGGGCTCTATTTGAACAGCTTTGAGGGCTCGATCCCGTCGTACATCCACTGCAAACCTGCAAAACCGGCGCTTTCTTTTCCACTCTGAAACAACTGGTTACGCAGCTCGCGCTGCACGCCCGCCGCATGGTAGATATCGCCGTAAAAGCGGGCGGTCAATTGCACCCGCCCGGTGCGCAAGTAACGCGCTTGCTGATATTTCTGGAAGGCGGGCGCTACATCGCCGTGCGTGGAGCGCAGCGCCTCGCGCAAGACCACCGCATCCTCGATCGCCTGGCCTGCGCCCTGGGCCAGGTACTGCAGCATCGGGTGGGCGGCATCGCCCAGCAGCGTGACGCGCCGGTCGGTCCAGTTCTTCACAGGCTCCCGGTCGCACAGCACCCACATCTTCCAGGTCTCGATTTTCCCCAGCAGCTCCTGCACCTGCGGGCAGGCCCTGGAAAATCGCTCGGTCAACTCGGCCGTGTCGCCGAAGGTGTTCCAGCCTTCGTCGTACTTGTTGCTGTGGAATACCGCCACCAGGTTGAACAGCTCGCCGCGGCGCAGCGGGTAGTGCACCAGGTGGGTTTTTTCGCCGCCCCAGAGCAGGACGTCGTCGCTCCACAAATGCGCCGGCACGTCCTCCCGTTTGAGCACGGCACGGTAGGCGATGTGGCCGGACACCCGGGGCTTGCCGTCGCCCACCACGGCCTCGCGCACCTTGCTCCAGATGCCGTCGGCGCCTATCAGGGCCGCGCCCTCGACCACTTCGCCGCCATTGAGGTGGACCTGGACGCTGTTGCCGGACTGGGCAAAGGACTCGAGCTTCGCGCTGGTGCGCAGGGTCACGTTCTCCTGGGCTGCACAGGCGTCGAGAAACACCTGGTGCAAATCGGCCCGGTAGATCACGCCATAGGGAAAGCCATAGGTGGCGCGCGCGACGTCGCCCAGCGGAACGCGGACGATTTTTTCACCGGTGCAGACATCGTTCATGCCCAGGCCGGGCGGGAAGAAGGACACCTTGCTGACCACGTCGGTCAGGCCCAGCCAGGCGAACATGCGGAAGATGTTGGGGCCGAGCTGGATGCCGGCGCCGATCTCGCCGAAGCTGGCTGCCTGCTCCAGCACGGTCACCGGATGGCCGTCACGCGCGAGCACCAGTGCGGTGGCCAGGCCGCCTATGCCGCCGCCGGCGATGAGGATGGGAAGGGGGGATGTCACGGGAGAGGACTGTGGGAGTGATCTGAAGCTTGATGATAAGTATACTTACTATTGAGACGCATGGTACATACCCTGAGCCGGGGAGCGCCGGGCAGGCCGGCTGCGGCGCGCGATCCGCCGGGCTCGGGCGGTCGGCCGTCTCGAGGGCCGGGCCCATCACCCGCCATGGCCTGCACCCTCCGGCTTGCACCGCGTCCAGATCCGGCAACCGCAGTTCCGCGGGGACCTGTTCAGCGCTCCCTTAAACTCTGCCCATGGCATCCAGTTTTAACTTCGGCGAAGCGCCCGGGCACCAGATCCGGCGTGCCCACCAGTTGTCGATTGCGCTCTTCATGGAGGAGACCGCCGGTTTCGACGTCACGCCGGTGCAGTTCGCCATCCTGAACGCCCTGATGGACGACCCGGGTGAGGACCAGATCACCCTGGCCGGCCGGGTGGCGTTTGATGCTGCCACCTCGGGCTCGGTAATCGGGCGGCTGGAGGCCAAGGGCTGGGTGCGGCGCGAGGCTGATCCGGCCGACAGGCGGCGCAAGCTGCTGTGGGTCACGCCGGAAGGCCAGAAAGTGGCGTTACAGATGAAGCGTGCCGTCAGCAAGGTCCAGACGCGCCTGCTGGGCCCGCTCAGCGCCGCCGAACGCAAGCAGTTCGGCGCACTGCTGGGCAAGCTGATTGCCGGCCACGAAGACATGGCCTGAACCCTGGCTTGTCCTCAGGCCGATTTGGCCAGCAGCGTGAAGTGCTCGACCACCGGCGGCGCCGCGAAAAATGGGCCGACGATGGCGCGCCAGTCGGCAAAGGCCGGTGATTCGCGGAAACCCACGGTATGGTCTTCCAGTTTTTCCCAGAAGATCTGCAGGATGTAGCGTTCCGGGTTTTCAATGCCCTTGTTGACCTTGAAGCCCTGGAAACCTTTGGCGCCGCTGATCACGGTGGCGAGGCCGCGCTGGATGGCCTCGTCGAAAGCGGCCTGCTGGCCGGGAGCGATGCGGATGTCGGCGAGTTCGAGAATCATGGGTGTCCTTGCTTGTGGTTGACGCCATCAATACTGGCTGGCTGGTAACTCTACCGTCAAACCGTCCAGCGCCTCGTTCAGCATGATCTGGCAACTCAGCCGGCTGGCCGGCGTGGCCGGCGTCGCGGTGAAGGCCAGCATGGCGCGTTCCTCGCCGTCGGCGGGTGGCAGCAGCGCAACAAACGGCGCGGCCACCATCACATGGCAGGTGGCGCATGTCAGCATGCCGCCGCAATCGGCGGCAATGCCGTCCACACCGGCGGCCACGGCCGCTTCCATCAGACTTTGGCCAATTCTGCCTTTGACGCTGATGGGATCTGCGTGAGCAGCTATGAAATTGATAGTGATCATGAAAGCCTTGCGACTCAAATGCGGCTGAAATATTCGCGGCGCTGCCAGTCCTCGCGGTCCACCGCCTGTTCGTGGCGGCTGATCTCCGACTGCTTGATGCGCGTGAAGTAGTTGATGAAGCTGCTGCCGAAGGCCGCAACCAGCGCCGCGTCGCCCTGCAGCGCGTCCAGCGCCGCGCCGAGGCTGGTGGGCAGCTTGACCGCGGCGTCGCCATACGGTGCATCGGTGGCCGCCGGCGCCTTCAGCTCGCGCGTGATGCCGTCCAGCCCCGCGTGGATCTGCGAGGCCAAGTAGAGATAGGGATTGGCCGCCGGTTCGCCGATGCGGTTTTCGATGCGTGTGGCGCCGTCGCCCGGCTGCCCGACCACCCGCAGCATGGCGCCGCGGTTGTCACGCCCCCACAGCACCGACTGCGGCGCCAGCGCGTTCGGGCGGAAGCGGCCGAAGCCGTTGATGGTCGGCGTGCAGAACGCCGTCATGCCGCGCGCATGCTCGAGCAGGCCGGCCAGGTAATGTTCGCCCAGTGCCGACAGCGTGTACTGCGCGTCGGTCGGCTGCGTGCCCGGCGCCGGTGCCTCGCGCTGGAACAGGTTGGCGCCGCTGTGCAGATCCACCAGCGACTGGTGCAGATGCCAGCCGCTGGACATGATGTTGGGGAAGGGCGGGCGGCACATGAAGGTGGCGTGGTAACCGGCGCGGCGCAGCGCCTGCTTGACCGCGCTGCGGAACAGCACCATGTTGTCGGCCGCGGTCAGCGCGTCGGTGGCGTCGAACACGGCTTCGACCTGGCTGGGGCCGAGTTCGATTTCCAGCGACTGCAGCGGCAAACCCAGCGCCTGCGCCGTGTGCTGGACGATGCGCAGCGGCTCCTCGGCCATGTCGAACCACTGCTCGGACAGCAGGTTGTAGCCGGGGTGGATCAGCGCGACCCGGGGTGGCGGGCCGGGCCAGGCGGCCTGCTCCGGATCCAGCTGGCCATCAGCGCCGTCGCCGGTGATGCGGTAGATATGGAACTCGATCTCCAGCCCGCACTTCATGCCGTAACCGGCGTCCGCCAGGCGCGCCAGCGCGCGCTGCAGGATGCGCCGCGTGTCCAGCTCGACCGCGCTGCCGTCCTGCATCCAGGGCTGGCCCTGGACCCAGGCGGTGGCCGGCGTCCACGGCAGGTGTTTGAAACTCGCCGGGTCGGCCAGCAGCAGCAGGTTGCTCGCAAATTCAAATCCGGGGAGGTCGGCTGCGCCGCCGGTTTCGAACACCTTGAAGGCGGTGCGGTCGGAGCTGTCCTTGAGCAATAGCGTGCTGACCAGCCCGACACCGTCCAGCATGGCTTTGGCCGCCGCCGCAGCGACGAGTGTCTTGCCGCGCAGCGTGCCATGCAGGTCGCACCAGGCAAAACGCACCAGCTCTATGCCGCCGGCCTGGATCAGCGCCCGGGTCTGCTCGAGCGCGTGCTGCCGCGGGGCATCGTGGATGCCGCAGTGTTCGGCGAAGCTGCTCATTCGGCGGCTTCGACAGGCTCAGCGCGAACCGATGATGCCCACGGCGCATTGGCCTGTTTGGCACTTGCCTGTTCCTGCCACCAGGTCGACCATTCGCCGGCCGGTGCGATGCCGTCCACCGTGTCGGGCCCGCGCATCAGCCCGGCCTGGCTGGCATCGGCAATGCCGGGCGCGACGCCGCCTTGCTTGACTGTTTCGATTGCCTTGATCAGCACACGGCGGTTCGCCATGATCACTTTGTCCGAAGTGCCTAGGTGCTCACGCGTGCGGTCCTGGATCGCACCCATGCTTTCCACCGCCCATTGGTCGTGCACATTGATGTCTTCTTCGCCCATGCCCAGGTAGGTCTGGGTGCGCTGCTCCTCGGCGTTGAAGCCCCAGTTGTTGTGGCGCCCGGCGTTCGGGATGTAGTCGGGCAGCGAGATGAACTGCTGGCGCTGGGCGCGCATGCTCTCCTTGTCCAGCGGTCCGGCAAAACTCGTGAAGAAGGAATACCAGTAGGTGTGGGTGTCGTCCACCGGCACATGCATCTGCGTGATGGTCATGGTCTCGGACAGCGGGATCACAAAAGTCGCCGGGAAAATCGCGTGGGTCACGCGCACATGCGTGAGCTTCTCATTCATGGGCCGCAGCGTGGTGAGTTGCATGCCCCAGGGTGTGTTGTCCACGCTGATCTCCGGCTGGGCGAACTCGCGCATGATGCGTGTCATCGGCCACTGCTCGCCGGCTATGGCGCCTGCGCTGGCGCTGCGGAACTGTTTGCCGGCCGCGTTGTCACCGATGGCTTCCAGCGCCTCGTCCTGCAGGAAGCGGTGCAAAAAGGACGGGTGCGCCGGGTCGATGCCGACCTCGAAGGCCTGCAGCCAGTTGGCGTTCCACAGGCCCTTGAAGGCGAAGCTGTGGGTGGCCGGCGCGCTGAAGCAGTCGAAGGCCGGCAGCGGCGGCGGTAGCGAACCCTCGGGGCCCAGCCAGGCGAAGATCACGCCGCTTTTTTCCAGCACCGGGTAGCTGCGCTGCTTCACGCGGTCACACAGCTTGCTGCCGGCCGGTTCTGCCGGGGTTTCCAGGCAGCGGCCGCTCACATCGAACTTCCAGCCGTGGAAGGGGCAGCGCAGGCCGTCGCCCTCGGCGCGGCCGAAGGACAGGTCGGCGCCGCGGTGCGGGCAGTCACGGTCCAGCAGGCCGTAGCGGCCCTGGTCGTCGCGGAACAGCACGAAGGCCTGGCCCATCAGCCGTACCGCCTTGACCGGACGCTTGTCCATGCGCGGATCGAGCGCCGGGTTGAATTCATCGACCAGCGCGGCCGGCTGCCAGTAGCTGCGCAGCAGGGCGCCGCAGGGTGTGCCCGGCCCGACCCGGGTGATCAATTCGTTCTGTTCTGCATTCATGGCGCGGCCTTCTGGAAACGGTATACCGAAATTAAAATTCAGTGTACAGTTCGCGCCATGAACTTGCAAGAGACCGTGTTGATCCAGTTGCGCGACCTGATCCTGCGCGGCGAGTTCGAGCCCGGCCAGCGCCTGGCCGAGCAGCAGCTCGCAGAACGCCTGGGCGCCTCGCGCACCCCCGTGCGCGCCGCGCTGGTGACGCTGGAGCAGGAAGGCCTGGTCGAGGCCAACGACACGGGCAAGTACCTGGTGCGCCAGTTCACGCCGCGTGAAGTCGCCGACGCCATCGCCGTGCGCGGCCACCTCGAGGGCATGGCCGCGCGGCTGGTGGCCGAGCACGGTGTCTCGCGCCAGTTGCAGGCCGAGTTGCAGGCCTGCCTCGACGAGGGCGACCTGGCCCTGGCCGCCAACCCGCTGAGCTACGAAAGTTATGCGGCCTACGCCGTGGTCAACGACCGCTTCCACGCGCTGGTGCTGGCAGCCAGCGGCAACCGGGCGCTGCAGCGCGCGGTGGCGCTCAACGACAAGCTGCCGTTTGCACCGGCCTCGGCGATGTTGCCGATGCAGGGCACGGTCACGCTGGACCGCGACTGGATGTTGTATGCGCACCGCCAGCACCACATGCTGTTTGCCGCGCTCAAGGCCGGCGAGGGTGCACGCGCGCAGGCGCTGGCGATTGAACACACCGAAGTGGCGCAGATGAACATGCGCATGGCGCTGGAACGCCGGGCCGAAACCGAACGCGTGTTGCCGGCCATCCGCCTGGTGGTGGGGCGTTGACGCGGGCCGCCGTCAGTTTCACGGCCGCCGGCATTCGCCGCGGTTTTTTCACCGCGCAGGTGATGGCCCCTGGCATCACCCTGTATGCCATGGTGTTCGGCGTGCTGGCCAGCGAGCGCGGCATGAGCTGGCTGCAGGCCATGCTGATGAGCGCTGCCGTGTATTCAGGCAGTGCGCAACTGGCGGCGTTGCAGGGCTGGACGGCGACGGCAGCCATCACGCCCGTCATCGTCACCATCCTCGTCATGAACGCGCGTTACGTGCTCTATGGCGCGGCGCTCCAGCCCTGGCTGGCCGGCCTGCCGCGGCACCAGAGCTGGGGCTCGCTGTTTTTCCTCGGCGACGGCAACTGGGCCATGGCCATGCGCGAGTACGAAGCCGGTTACCGCGACGCCGGTTATGTGCTGGGCTCCGGCGTGGCGATGTTTGTGCCCTGGCTGGGCGGCACGCTGGCGGGCCATTTGCTGGCCGGCAGTGTGCCCAACCCGGCAGCCTTTGGCCTGGACTTCATGCTGGTGGCGTTTGCCGCAGCCATCGGCATGGTGCTCTGGCGCGGCAAGTCTGACCTGTGGCCGGTGGCCGCGGCGGGCCTGGTGGCATGGCTGCTGCACCGGACGCTGCCGGGCGCCTGGTACATCGTCGGCGCCGGTATCGCGGGCGGGCTGATGGGGGCATGGCGTCATGGCCGTTGAACCGACTTTTCTGCTGGCGCTGCTGGGCATGGCCGTGGCGTCGTTTGCCTGCCGCATCAGCGGTTTCGTGCTGATGGGTTATGTACGCATCACGCCGCGCGTCGAGGCCGCGCTCAAGGCCATACCGATCTCGGTGATGGTCGGCATCGTGACACCGGCTGCCACTGCGGGCAAGCTGCCGGAACTGCTGGGCTTGCTGGCGGTGGGGCTGGCGATGAAGCTGGTGCGCAACGACTTGGCGGCTGCGGTGGCCGGCGCGGCCACCGTGGCTGTGGCGCGCTGGGCACTGGGCTGACTCCCGCTGCGCGGACTCCCGCTGCGCGGACTTGTCATTGCGGCCTTGAGCCGCAATCCATGCCCGCACACCAGCAGCCGTGGTTCATGGCGCATGCATCCCGGATCAAGTCCGGGATGACATCCACGGACGGACCTATTCCTTCGCGACCCGCAGCACCAGCTTGCCGAAGTTCTCGCCGTTGAAGAGCTTGAGCAGGGTCTCGGGGAAGTTCTCCAGCCCGTCCACCACGTCTTCCTTGCTTTTCATCCTGCCGTCCTTGAGGTAGCCGGCCATCTCGGCGATCGCCTGCGGGTAGCGGTCGGCATAGTCGAACACCACGATACCTTCCATGCGCGCGCGATTCACCAGCAGCGACAGGTAGTTGGCCGGGCCCTTGACCGGTGTGGTGTTGTTGTACTGGCTGATGGCGCCGCAGATGATGATGCGGGCGCCGCGCGTGATGCGGGTCAGCACCGCATCGAGGATGTCGCCGCCGACGTTGTCGAAGTAAATGTCCACGCCTTTCGGGCAGTGTTCCTTGAGTCCAGCCTTGACGTCGCCGGCCTTGTAGTCGATGCAGGCGTCGAAGCCCAGTTCCTTCACCACCCAGTCGCATTTGGCCTTGCCGCCGGCGATGCCGACCACGCGGCAACCCTTGAGTTTGGCGATCTGGCCGACGGTCTGTCCAACGGCACCGGCCGCGCCCGACACCACCACGGTCTCGCCGGCCTTGGGCTGGCCCACGTCCATCAGGCCGAAGTAGCCGGTCATGCCCGGCATACCCAGCACATTGAGCCAGGAGGTCAGGCCCAAACGCGCATCGATCTTGAACATGCCGCTGCGCTTGATCTGCTCCTCGGGGATCAGGCAGTATTCCTGCACGTCCAGACCGGCATTGACGTAATCGCCCACGGCAAAGGCGCTGTTGTTGGAGGCGATCACCTGGCCGACGCCGCCGGCGCGCATGACCGCGCCGATCTCGACCGGCGGGATGTAGCTCTTGCCCTCGTTCATCCAGCCGCGCATGGCCGGGTCCAGCGACAGGCACAGGGTCTTGACCAGCACACCGCCGGGGCCGGGCTCGGCCACCGGCTCGCTGGTGAATTTCCAGTTGTCACGCGTTGGCAGGCCGACCGGGCGGCTGGCCAGGCGGACCTGGTGGTTGGTCAGGGATGTGATGGCGCTCATGGTGTCTCCGGGAAAGTGTCTGGGGGCAAAAAGGCGATGGTAGGGGCGAGTTGTCCGGACGCCAGTCGCGCAGGCGATTCGCGCCGTAGGCGGGAAACGCTGAACAGATCCTTGCGGATGTGCGGCGCCCGGATCGGGATGGGATGCAAGGCGGATTCGCAGCCAATAGTCGCCTATTGGCAAGAAGTTCAACGCAGCAGGCCGCCCGAGCCCGGGTGATCGCACGCCGCAGGGGATTTGTTCGGCGTTTCCGATATCCTTTGGGGATGAAACTCTACAACTACTTCCGTTCCTCCGCGTCCTACCGCGTGCGTATTGCGCTGCAGCTCAAGGGCCTGCCTTACGACTACCTGCCGGTCCACATCGCCAAGGGTGATCATCGCAAGGAAGCCTATTCCGCGGTGTCGGCCGACATGCTGGTGCCCATGCTGGAAACCGACGCGGGCGAGCGCCTGTCGCAGTCCATGGCCATCATCGAGTACATCGACGAAACCCACCCGGCCGTGCCGCTGCTGCCGGCCGACGCGCTGGGCCGCGCCAGGGTGCGCGCGCTGGCGCAGTCGATTGCCTGCGAGATCCACCCGCTGAACAACCTGCGCGTGCTCAAGTACCTGGTGCGCGAACTGAAGGTCGATGAGGAGGCCAAAAACACCTGGTACCGGCACTGGGTGCGCGAAGGACTGGAAGCCTTCGAGCGCCAGCTGAACCAGTTGCCGCCCTCGACCTACTGTTATGGCGAGACGCCGACGCTGGCCGACTGCTGCCTGGTGCCGCAGATCTTCAACGCCCAGCGTTTCAAGGTGAGTTTCGACGGCCTGCCGCGCACCATGGCCGCTTACGAGGCCTGCATGGCGCTGGAGGCGTTCCAGAAAGCCCAGCCCTCGGCCTGCCCGGACAACGAAGCTTGAGGCATGTGGCCCCCACGCTCACCACTTCGTGTGTTTCGCTGCCCCCTTTTTCAGAAAGTGGGGGCTCGTTTCCTGGGGGCGGCCCGTCGGAAAATTCGGCATGGATGAAAACTGGCTGATTCCTGAGTGGCCGGCGCCGCCCGGCGTGCGCGCGGTGTTCACGACCCGGCAGGGCGGGGTGTCGGCCGCACCCTGGGGCAGCATGAACCTGGGTGACCACGTCGGTGATGCGCCCGCGCAGGTGGCGGCCAACCGGGCCCTGCTGGCGCAGGCAACGGGCGCCAGACCGGTATTTTTGCAGCAGGTGCACGGCTCAGCCGTTTTACGGCTGGATGAGGCCACGCCGCAGGGCCAGCCGGCTGATGCAGCCACGACCTCGCAGCGCGGCATCGCATGCACCATCATGGTGGCTGACTGCCTGCCGGTGCTGTTGACCGACGTTGACGGCTCGGCCGTAGCCGCCGCCCATGCCGGCTGGCGCGGCCTGGCCGGGCAGCAGGGCCACGGTGTGCTGGAGCAGCTTTGTGAACGTTTTTGGGCTCCAGCCCAGCAGGGTCGTGCGCAGGCAGCTATCAATACCATAGCGTGGCTGGGGCCGTGTATCGGCCCGGCAGCCTTTGAAGTGGGCGCCGAGGTGAGGGCGGTTTTTGTGGAGAGTCATCCCGGCGCCGCCGCCTGTTTCACGGCCGGCGCGCCGGGCAAGTACTTCGCCGACCTGGCCGGCCTGGCCCGACTGCGGCTTCAGGCGCTGGGCATCACGCAGATGTTCGGCAATGACGGCAGCGCGGCCTGGTGTACCGTGGGCAATGCCTCAAGGTTCTTTTCGCACCGGCGCGACGCCGGTGTCGGTGGCAACGGCTTCGCCACCACCGGCCGCATGGCGGCCTGCATCTGGCTCGAATGAGGATGGCATCAGCGTGGTCGCTTCGGCGGCCTCGGCCGCTTCACGGGCCTTGATGGCCTTGCGCCGCGATGGTGCACCCATCAGGTAAACCACCAATGCCACAGGACCCACGCCATAGAGTACAAAGGTCATGAGCGCACCCAGCAGCGTTCCGGTGGAATGGGTGGCTTCCGCGACGCTCATCATGAGGACCACATACATCCAGGCAATGACAATCAAATACATAAATCTTTGCGCTGCCTCATGAGTTGGGAAAGAAATTCCACGATACTAGAGTTGACCTGCCGCGGCTATCCAGGCTCGACACAGACAGCCCTTCCAGTGCCTGCAGATATCCCCGGAGACAAGCATGAATTCTGACGCAAACCTGGCGCAAGCGGCCCAACAGATGCAAGAGACCTTTGCACAGGGCCTGAAACAGGTCATGGGGGCGATGGCCGGCGGCGGGCCCGGCATGCCGGCCGGTTTTGCGCAGCTCGGCATGGCGGCACCACCGGCCGCACTGCCGCCGCTGCAGATCGACCCGCTCAAGCTGCTGGAGATCCAGAAACAATACCTCGCCGACATCAGCACACTCTGGAACAGCGGCCTGCAGTCCGGCAACCAGGCCGCCACCGACAGGCGTTTTGCCGCAGAAGCCTGGCAGCAGAACCCGGTCGCCCAGTTTGCAGCCTCGGCTTACCTGCTCAATGCCCGCGCGCTGATGGGCCTGGCCGACGCGATAGAGGGCGACGAGAAGACCAAGGCCCGGGTGCGGTTTGCGATCGAGCAGGCCATGGCGGCCGCCGCCCCCAGCAACTTCCTGGCGCTCAATGCCGAGGCGCAGAAAAAAGCCATAGACACCCAGGGCGAAAGCATCGCCCAGGGCCTGACCAACCTGTTGCACGACATGAAGCAGGGCCATGTGTCCATGACCGACGAACGTGTCTTCGAGGTCGGCAAAAACGTCGCCACCACCGAAGGCGCGGTGGTGTTCGAGAATGAGTTTTTCCAGCTCATCGAATACAAGCCGCTGACCGCGAAGGTTTACGAGAGGCCCTTTTTGCTGGTGCCGCCCTGCATCAACAAGTTCTACATCCTGGACCTGCAGCCCGACAACTCGTTGATCCGTTATGCGGTCGCGCAGGGTCACCGCACGTTTGTGGTGAGCTGGCGCAACCCCGACGAGTCCATGGCCGACAAGACCTGGGACGACTACATCGAAAACGCCGCCATCAAGGCGATTGAAGTCACGCAGGAGATCACCGGCGCCAAAACCATCAACGCCCTCGGTTTCTGCGTGGGCGGCACCATCCTCGGCACGGCGCTGGCCGTGCTCGCGGCACGCGGTGCGAAACCGGTGGCCAGCGCGACCTTTCTCACCTCGCTGCTCGAGTTCAGCGACACCGGCATCCTCGACATCTTCATCGACGAGCAGTCGGTCCAGTACCGCGAGATGCAGATGGGCAAGGGCGGCCTGCTCAAGGGCCAGGACCTGGCGTCCACCTTCAGCTTCCTGCGTCCCAATGACCTGGTCTGGAACTACGTGGTCGGCAACTACCTCAAGGGTGAAACCCCGCCGCCGTTTGACCTGCTCTACTGGAACAGCGATTCGACCAACCTGCCGGGCCCGTTTTACGCCTGGTACCTGCGCAACACCTACTTCGAGAACAACCTGGCCAAGCCCGGCAAGCTCACGGTATGCGGCCAGAAGGTCGATCTCGGCAAGCTCGACATGCCCGCCTATATCTACGGCTCGCGCGAAGACCACATCGTGCCGGTAGGCGGCGCCTACGCCTCCACCCAGTTGCTCCCCGGCAAAAAGCGCTTTGTCATGGGTGCGTCCGGCCACATCGCCGGTGTGATCAATCCACCCGCCAAGAAAAAGCGCAGCTACTGGACCCACGACAAACTGCCCCAGGGCAAGTTCCCGGCCACCCAGGCCGAGTGGCTCCAGGGCGCGACCGAACACCCCGGCAGCTGGTGGACCGACTGGTCGGACTGGCTCAAGGGCCATGCCGGCAAGCAGGTCGCCGCCCCCAAAACTTATGGCAGCCGCAAGTACAAGGCCATCGAGCCGGCGCCCGGCCGCTACGTCAAGGCCAGGGCCTGAGCCTTTCAAAAGCATTTAACGGAGAAGTACCATGGAAGACATCGTCATCGTTTCAGCAGCCCGCACCGCCGTCGGCAAGTTCGGCGGCAGCCTGGCCAAAGTCCCCGCGACCGAACTCGGCGCGGCCGTCATCAAGGCGGTGGCCGAGCGCGCGGGCGTCTCGCCCGAGCTGCTCGGTGAAGTCATCATGGGCCAGGTGCTGGCTGCAGGCGTGGGCCAGAACCCGGCGCGCCAGAGCGTGGTCAAGGCCGGCTTTCCGCACGGCGTTCCTGGCCTGACCATCAACGCCGTCTGCGGTTCGGGCCTGAAGGCCGTGATGCTGGCCGCGCAGGCTGTCGCCACCGGCGACAGTGAGATCGTGATCGCCGGCGGCCAGGAGAACATGAGCGCCGCGCCGCACGTGCTCAACGGCTCGCGCGACGGCCAGCGCATGGGTGACTGGAAGATGGTCGACACCATGATCGTCGACGGCCTGTGGGACGTCTACAACCAGTACCACATGGGCATCACCGCCGAGAACGTGGCCAAAAAGTACAGCATCAGCCGCGACATGCAGGACGAGCTGGCCCTGGCCAGCCAGACCAAGGCCATGGCCGCGCAGGATGCCGGCAAGTTCAAGGACGAGATCATTCCCTTTTCCATCCCGCAGAAAAAGGGCGACCCGCTGGTGTTTTCCGCCGACGAGTTCATCAACCGCAAGACCAGCGCCGAAGGCCTGGCCGGCCTGCGCCCCGCTTTCGACAAGGCCGGCGGCGTGACGGCGGGCAATGCCTCCGGCATCAATGACGGCGCCGCCGCCGTGATGGTCATGACCGCGAAGAAGGCCGCGGCGCTGGGCTTGAGCCCGCTGGCGCGCATCGCCAGCTACGCCACCACCGGCCTGGACCCGGCCTACATGGGCATGGGCCCGGTGCCCGCATCGACCAAGGCGCTGGCCCGCGCCGGCTGGAAGGCGCAGGACCTGGACCTGCTCGAGATCAACGAAGCCTTTGCCGCGCAGGCCTGCGCCGTCAACAAGGAGATGGGCTGGGACACCAGCAAGGTCAACGTCAACGGCGGCGCGATTGCCATCGGTCACCCGATTGGCGCGTCCGGCTGCCGCATCCTGGTCACGCTGATCCACGAGATGGTGCGCCGCGATGCCAAAAAAGGCATCGCCAGCCTGTGTATCGGCGGCGGCATGGGGGTTGCCCTCACACTGGAACGCTAAATTTAGGTTAAAACAGTCTCCAGCCCATGTCCAGCAAGCGCAAGCAGCTATTTATTTGATAGCGCAGCGGTTTCCGGCATGGCACGGCTTTTGCAGACACCATCGACAACTACAACTCAAGGAGCAAACACATGGCGAAACGAATTGCATACGTGACAGGCGGCATGGGCGGCATCGGAACCGCGATCTGCCAGCGCCTGCACAAGGACGGCTTCACCGTCATTGCCGGCTGCGGCCCGACGCGTGACTTCACCAAATGGCTGGACGAGCAGAAGGCGCTGGGCTACACCTTCTACGCCTCCGTCGGCAATGTCGGCGACTGGGACTCCACCGTCGCCGCCTTCGACAAGGTCAAGGCCGAACACGGCCCGGTCAGCGTGCTGGTCAACAACGCCGGCATCACGCGCGACGGCCAGTTCCGCAAGATGAGCAAGGCCGACTGGGACGCCGTGATTTCCACCAACCTCGACAGCATGTTCAACGTCACCAAGCAGGTGATCGAGGGCATGATCGAAGGCGGCTACGGGCGTATCGTCAACATCTCCTCGGTCAACGGCCAGAAGGGCCAGTTCGGCCAGGTCAACTACTCCACCGCCAAGGCCGGCCTGCACGGCTTCACCATGGCGCTGGCGCAAGAGGTGGCCAGCAAGGGCGTGACCGTCAACACCGTGAGTCCCGGCTACATCGGCACCGACATGGTGAAAGCCATCCGCCCCGACGTGCTCGAAAAAATCGTCGCCGGTGTGCCGGCCAAGCGCCTGGGCACCCCGGAAGAAATCGCCTCCATCATTTCGTGGATCGCCTCCGACGAAGGCGGTTACGCGACGGGTGCGGACTTCTCGCTCAATGGTGGTTTGCACATGGGCTGAGGCTGCCGCTTCCCGCCGTCCAGATGAAACCCGCTTCGGCGGGTTTTTTATTCTTTGGTTCTAACTCGAAGCGGCGCAATAGTCCCTTACGCCTCGTCCCCGTGAATTCAGCTTCCATCCTGCGACACAGATCGCCTACCATGACGAAAAAACTCAAGGGGAGGTCGTCATCATGCGGTTTTTCTTCACGCTGCTGCTGGCGGCGGCTTGTGCGTCTTCTTCAGCTTGGGCCGCACCCTACGGCAACTACGACGCCCGCCGGATTCTCAGTGTCAGCGACACGCCGACCGGCAAACGGCATGGCATCGACCTGCAATACCTCGACAGCATGCTGGCCGACATCGCGAGCCATGCCAGAAATTACCCGCCGGTCTTCGACTCCGACGCCGACCGGCAACGCGCCACCCGCGACATCGCCACGCTGGCCGGCATGCTGGGCCTGCTGACCCAGGACGCCGGCGCGCACCCGGAGATCCTGTTGCGTGCGGCCACGGTCAACAGTTACGGCCATAACCTGCACATCAACGGCGCTGCCGAAAAAGCCAATGCGCTGTTTCAGCGTTTGCTGGCCGCGGCGCCCGATCACCCGCGCAGCAACCATGCCTACGGCGTCTTTCTCGCGGGTGTGGCCAGGTCGGCGGAAAGCCTTCCCTATCTGGAAAAAGCGCTGGCGGCGGGCATCGCCGATGCGGGGTATGCGCTGGGCCTGGTGCACCTGGGCCTGGGCGACCAGGCCAGGGCGTTGCAATACCTGGAAAGCTACAAGGCGCGCGCGCCGGCAGACCCGCAGGTCGCTGCCCTGATCGAAGCGATTCGTAGCGGCAAGGTCACGGTGAGGCGGGAGAGCAAGTAGCAGTGACGCCGGGCAGTCCAGCAAGCTACACCGGCTTGCACAACGAGAGCCCTCCAGAGAGACCCGCGCCGGCGGGTTTTTTGCTTTCTGTTTTTATAATGAATCCGGGCTGGAAAGCCTTCAACACCCATTCGTTCTGCGGCAGGCGCTGTTTCGGCAAGTGCTCACGCAGGGTCCCTCACCGTCACTCTCTGAAGGAACCCCTCCCGCATGCCGCACAGCGTCTCCCTCATCAGCACCATTGCCGCCGGCCTGGGCCTGGCCCTGATCTTCGGCTTTATTGCCGCGCGCATGAAGCTGCCCTCGCTGGTGGGCTATTTGCTGGCGGGGGTGGTGATCGGTCCCTTCACGCCCGGCTTTGTCGCCGACGCCGCGATTGCCAGCCAGCTGGCCGAGATCGGCGTGATGCTGCTGATGTTCGGCGTAGGCCTGCACTTCTCGCTGGACGACCTGCTGGCGGTGCGCAAGATCGCCGTGCCCGGCGCAGTGGTGCAGATGACGGTGGCCACGGCGCTGGGCATGGGTCTCGCGCACTGGTGGGGCTGGAACCTGGGCGGCGCGCTGGTGTTCGGCCTGTCGCTGTCGGTCGCCAGCACGGTGGTGCTGTTGCGCGCGCTGGAAACACGCGGCGTGCTCGATTCGGCCAATGGCCGTATCGCCGTCGGCTGGCTGATTGTGGAAGACCTGGCCATGGTGCTGGTGCTGGTGCTGCTGCCGCCTCTGGCCGAATGGCTGTCGGGCCGGGGCGCCGCCGACGTCGACTCTCTGGGCAAGACCCTGGGCGTGACCCTGCTGCAGGCCGGCGGCTTTGTGGCGCTGATGCTGGTGGTGGGCCGGCGCTTCTTCCCCTGGGTGTTGTGGCAGGTGCAGCGCACCGGCTCGCGCGAGCTGTTCACCCTGTGTGTGGTCGCTGCCGCCGTGGGTATTGCCTTTGGCGCCACCGCGCTGTTCGGCGTGTCGTTTGCGCTGGGCGCCTTCTTTGCCGGCATGGTGATGCGCGAGTCCGAGTTCAGCCACCGCGCAGCGCAAGAGACGCTGCCCCTGCGTGACGCCTTTGCCGTGCTGTTTTTTGTCTCGGTCGGCATGTTGTTCGACCCCTGGGTCATTGTCGAGCGGCCGCTGCAGGTGCTGGCGGTGGTCGCCATCATCGTGGTCGGCAAGTCGCTGGCCGCGGCGGCGCTGGTGCTGGCCTTCCGTTACCCGCTCAACACCGCACTGACGGTCTCGGCCAGTCTGGCGCAGATCGGCGAGTTCTCCTTCATCCTGGTGGCCATGGGTGTGTCGCTGCAGCTGCTGCCGCCCGAGGGCCAAAGCCTGGTGCTGGCGGGTGCGCTGATTTCCATCGCGCTGAACCAGCTGGTGTTCAGGACGGTCGAGCCGCTGCAGCAGTGGATTCTTGCCAAATCGCCGCTGGCCCGCAAGCTCGAGGCGCGCGACGACCCCATGGCCGAGCTGCCCGCCAGCACCGAGGAAAAATATTTGTCACGCCAGGTGGTGCTGGTCGGTTACGGCCGGGTCGGGCGGCGCATCGCCGATGCGCTGGCGGCGCAGCACCTGCCCTTTGTGGTGGTCGAGCAGAACCGCGAAGTCGTCGAAAGGCTGCGCGGGGAGGGCCTGATGGCGGTGTCAGGCGACGCGGCCGAGCCGGTGGTGCTGGTGCAGGCCCACATCGCCAACGCCCGCATGCTGGTGATCGCCACGCCCGACACGCTGAACGTGCGGCAGATGGTCAACACCGCCCGCACCCTGAACCCCGACATCGAAATCGTGGTCCGCACCCACAACGAGGCTGAGGCCAGGCTGCTGGAAAGCGAAAACGCCGGCAGGATCTTCCTGGGTGAAGAAGAGCTGGCGCAATCGATGACGCGTTATGTGCTGGAGCGGTCGGTGGTCGGGCCTGCACACGGGTGAGTCGACGCCCACTTCCTGGATCGCCCCCTGGCGCTTCGGCCAGGGTCCCGCTCGACGCAGGACCGGCGCTCAGAACGGGGGCGCACTCTGGAATTGCAGCAGTTCCCCGCTGACGGGATGCGCGAAGTCCAGCTGGCTGGCGTGCAGCAGCAGCCGCGGCGCGCGGGCTTGCACGGCGGCGTCGCCGTAAAGTGTGTCGCCGAGGATGGGGTGGGCGATGGCCTGCAGGTGCACGCGCAGCTGGTGCGATCGCCCGGTCAGCGGGGCCAGTTCCAGGCGCGTGTGGTGGGCCACCGCATCGTGCGCCAGCACACGCCAGCGCGTCTGGCTGGGTTTGCCATGCGCCGCGTCGATGATGCGCAGCGGGCGGCGCGGCCAGTCCACCGCTATCGGCAGGTCGATCAGGCCCCAGCCCGCGTCATCCGGCGCCGCAGAAAGATCGCCATCGACCACCGCGACGTAACGCTTGCCGACGGCGCGGCGTTCGAACAGCGCACCGAGGGCCCGCTGGATGGCGATGCTGCGCGCCATCAGCAGCAGGCCCGAGGTGGCCATGTCGAGGCGGTGCACCACCAGCGCGTCGGGATACTGCTGCTGCACGCGTGTGCTCAGGCAGTCCTGCTTGTCCGCGCCGCGGCCGGGCACCGACAGCAGGCCGGCGGCCTTGTTCAGCACCAGCAAGCTGGCGTCGGCATGAACCAGTTCAAAGCCGGGCGGCACCTGCGCATGACCTCCGGGGTAATTGTTTTGCGGCAAGCCGGGCAGCATCATTGGGGCCATCAGCAAGTGTTTACCCAAGGAGAAAAACCATGACAGACGCAGGTGCCATTTCCATTGCAGCCGGGCTTTTGATCGGACTGGGCGCCATCGGCGCCTGCCTGGGCATAGGCGTGATGGGCGGGCGGTTCATCGAGGGGGCGGTGCGCCAGCCCGAACTGATGGAGCCGCTGCAGGTCAAGATGTTCCTGCTGGCCGGGCTGATCGATGCCAACTTCCTGATCGGTGTGGGTGTGGCCATGATGCTGCTATTCGCCAACCCGCTGGGTGGCTGATTCAGCCCTTACGGGGTGGGGGGAAGTTGTGCACGGTGGGGGCGGCGCGCCGCTGTTCGCGCAGCATGAACAGGTAGAGGCTTTCGACTTTCTCGCGCGCCCAGGGCGTTTTGCGCAAAAACTTCAGGCTGGACGGCACGCTGGGCTCGAAGGTGAAACAGCGGATCGCAATGCGCTGGCCGAGTTCTTCCCAGCCGTAATGGTCTGACAGTGCCGTAACAATCGCTTCCAGGGTCAGCCCATGCAAGGGATTGCCGGGCTGATCGGGCGTTGCGGGCATGTCAGCCATGCTGCGGGCCGCTTATTTGTTCTTGAGTTTGCCGCGCACCGGAACTTGCGTGACGATGGTCGGGCGCACCGCGTCGGGCGACACCGACTTGGGCGGCGAGGTGTCCTTCTTCGGTTTCTTGACCATCTTGTTGTTGTGCGTCTGTCCTTTGGCCATGGTGTTTCTCCGTTGGGTTGATGGGGATGCCGCTGATTATCAGTGCAACTTGATGCGCGGGCGGTAAGTCCTGTCAATCATTTCGGACAGTGTGATCAGCGCGGTTTTTTTCCAGCCGCCCAGGGCCAGCTGGTGCTGCTTGTGCAAGGCCCAGTACATCACTTTGGCGAGCTGCCCTTCGATGAAAAAACTGCCCTTGGTCAGGCTGCCCATCAGGCTGCCGACCGAGGAATACTCGGACAGCGAGACCAGCGAGCCCTGGTCCCGGAACACAAACGGCGACACGGCCTCGCCGCGCTGCAGGCGCGGCAGTGCCTTCAGCAGGTACATGGCCTGCTGGTAGGCGGCCTGCGCACGCGGCGGCACCCAGGTGCCGTCGGGTTGCTGGCAGGCGGCGCAGTCACCGAAAGCGTAAATGCTGGCGTCCGCGGTCTGAAGGTTGCCGTTGACGACCAGCTGGTTGAGCCGGTTGGTCTCCAGCGGCTGCTCGCCGCCCAGCGTTTTCAGGAAATCGCCGGCCTTGACGCCGGCCGCCCAGACCGTCAGGCTGGACGAGATCACCTTGCCGCTGGCCATCTTCAGGCTGCCTTCGGTGACCTCGATGACCTTCTCGTTGGTGTGTACCTCGATGGCCAGCTTGCGCAGCTCACGCAGCGCCGATTCGCTCAGGCGCTCGGGCAGTTGCGCCAGCAGGCGAGGCGCGGCTTCCACCAGCACGATCTGCAAATCCTTTTCGGGGTGGATGTGGTCAAAGCCGTAGTTGGCCAGCACACGCGCCGAGGCATGCAGCTCGGCCGCCAGTTCCACGCCGGTGGCGCCGCCGCCGACGATGGCCACGGTCAGGCGGCCGCTGCCGGCGCTGCGCGGCACGGTCTGCGCGCGTATGCAGGCGTTGATCAGCCGGTCGTTGAAACGTTTGGCGGCCTGCGGGCTGTCCAGCTTGATGGTGTGCTCGGCCGCGCCCAGGGTGCCGAAGTCATTGGTCTGGCTGCCGACGGCGATCACCAGCGTGTCGTAGCCCAGTTCCTGCGCCGGCGTGATCTCGCGCCCGGCCTCGTCATGGCTGGCGGCCAGTTGCAGGGTCTTGCTGGCGCGGTCCACACCCTCGAGCCGGCCCAGGCGGAACTTGAAATGGTTCCAGCGCGCCTGCGCCAGGTACTCGATTTCCTCGGCATGGGTGTCGAAGCTGCCGGCGGCCAGCTGGTGCAGCAGCGGTTTCCACACATGGGTGCGCGCGGCGTCGACCAGCGTGATCTCGGCCAGCCCCTTTTTGCCCAGGCGCTTGCCCAGCTGGGTGGCCAGCGCCAGCCCGCCTGCGCCCCCTCCGACGATGACGATGCGTTGCATTTGATTTTTCCTCTCCGGCCAGGGGTGGCCGGTGGTGATGTTGTTGTGGCTACATGGTAACTGGCAGGGAGGGGGATGGCGTTGTGGGATTGGGGTGGGGCCTCTACCGGCGGCGTGTAGTCCGCCAACAAGCCGGGGGTTGCCCGGCGGCAACTCACTTTTCTTTGTCTCGCCAAAGAAAAGTAAGCAAAAGAAAGGCGACCCTGCTGTCTGCGTCCCCCTTCGCTTGCGCTACGGGGGCAACCTGCGGTGCTCGGTCCAGACGGGGCCGGGCTCGAACTCGCTGCGCTCAGACAATCGCCCGTCCTGATCCGTCTGGCCCTCCGCTCCTCGGCGCATACAGAAGGGTGGTGGGATCGGGACCGGATTCGGGCTCCGGCGGGGACGCGCTTTGCGCGACCCCGCCTCCCCGCATCCGTATTCATTCCCCCGCCCGTCGGGCTGGGCCGAGGAGCGCAGCAAAAAATGGATCAGGGCGAGCGATTGTCTGAGCCGAAGGCGAGTTCGAGCTCGACCCCATTTTTTGCGAGCACCGCAGGTTGCCCGTAGCGAAGCGGAGGGACCCAGACCATC
>JAUXPP010000130.1 GCA_030683705.1 Polaromonas sp.
ATCTTCCTGGCTCAAGCGCTCATGGGCATCGATGTGACCGAGAAAGCTTCCCTGGCGGAGCTTTTCGACCAGGTCATTCTCGGCGCGGGTGTTACCGCGGTGCTTCGCGTAGCGCGACGCCAGCTCCGCGAAGGTCGGGGCGTTCTTTCTGGGTGGGTTGCCATGACAGGTGTAGCAGCCCTTGTCCAGCGCCAGTTGTGAACTGGCATGGGCAGGGACGGGCAGGAGCAAAGGGGCCGCCAGACTCAAAACCATCAAGCCGGCGAGGCGCAAGGTGCGGGCCGGTTTCGTGTGGGAGGCCATGCGACGCTCAGGTCTCGGCGAGCAGCTTTTCAATCAGCTGGTGCAGCGCCGCAAAATCCGGCTCGCCGACGTACCGTTTGACGATTTGGCCGCGCTTGTTGACGATGTAGGTGGTGGGTGTCAGCTGCACGTCGCCCCAGGCTTTGGCCACCGCACCGGTGTTGTCGATGGCGACCTTGAAGGGCAGTTTGCGCGTTTCGGCGTAGTTGACGACGTAGCTGGGCGGGTCGTAACTCATGGCCACGGCCATTGTGTCGTAGCCCCTGGCTTTGTATTTGTCGTAGGTCGAGATGAGTTGCGGCATCTCGGCGACGCAGGTGACGCAGCTCGTCGCCCAGAAGTTGACCAGTGTGACCTTGCCCTTCATGTCGGCGGTGCTTTGCTTGCTGCCGTCGAGCAGCACAAAGGTCGATTCAGGCGCAGCCTGCGCGCCGCCGCAGCCGGACAGGGCGGCAAGCGAGGCAACCGCCAGTGCCGAGGCCAGCATGATCCGGCATACTGCACTGGAAACGGGATTCAATTTCTGGAAGGTATTCATCATGCAACGCCGCAATTTTAACCAGGCTAGTCTCAGCGCACTGGGCATGCTGATCCTGGCCACCCACCAGCATGCGCAGGCCCTGTCGCTGGGCGACCTGACCAACACCGAAGCGTCCAGTGGCCTGAAAGCCGCCCTCGAAAAAGGCGCGCTGGCCGCCGTGGCCCTGCTGGGCAAGACAGATGGATTCCTCGGCAACCCGAAAGTTCGCATCCCCTTGCCCGGTTATCTCGAAGATGCGTCGAAATTCCTGAAAAACTTCGGCCAGGGCAAACGCATCGACGA
>JAUXPP010000115.1 GCA_030683705.1 Polaromonas sp.
TGTCGACAGGGGTGTATTGCTGGCCGTCCGGGTTGTAGATGCCGATCTGGCGGAACAGGCCTTCCATGCCGAAGGTGCGCGCCTCGTCGACCAGGATGGGCACGACACGCGGGCCGAGGGCCTGGTCGCGCAGCAATTGCGTGAGGAAACGCACATAGGCCTGGGTGGTCGAGATCTCGCGGCCTTCGGCGGTCGGCTCGATCACCGATTTGAAGGTTTCCAGCGCCGGCACGGTGAAGCTTTCATCGGCCTTGACACGGCGGTGCGGCAGGTAGCCGCCCAGGGCCTTGCGGCGCTCGTGCAGGTACTGCATCTCGGGGGTGTCGTCGGCCGGTTTATAGAAGGGAATGTCGGCGAGCTGGCTGTCCGGGATGGGGATGTTGAAGCGGTCGCGGAAGGCCTTGATGTCTTCGTCCGACAGCTTCTTGGTCTGGTGAACGTTGTTCTTGCCCTCGCCGATCTTGCCCATGCCAAAACCCTTGACGGTCTTGATCAGCAGCACGGTCGGCTGGCCGACGTGATTCACCGCGGCATGGAAGGCGGCGTACACCTTCTGTGAATCGTGGCCGCCGCGGCGCAACTCGAAGATGTCCTCGTCGCTCATCTTGGCGACCATCTCCAGCGTCCTCGGGTCCTTGCCGAAAAAATGCTTGCGCACATAGGCCCCGTCATTGGCCTTCATGGCCTGGTAGTCGCCGTCCACCGTATCCATCATGATCTTGCGCAGCGCACCGTCCTTGTCGCGCGCCAGCAGCGGGTCCCAGCTGCTGCCCCAGATCAGCTTGATGACGTTCCAGCCGGCGCCGCGGAAGTCGCCTTCCAGTTCCTGGATGATCTTGCCGTTGCCGCGCACCGGCCCGTCCAGGCGCTGCAGGTTGCAGTTGATGACAAACACCAGGTTGTCGAGCTTTTCGCGCGCGGCCAGGCCAATCGCGCCCATCGATTCCACCTCGTCCATCTCTCCGTCGCCGCAGAACACCCAGACCTTGCGGTTTTCGGTGTTGGCGATGCCGCGGGCATGCAGGTACTTGAGGAAACGCGCCTGGTAAATCGCCATCAGCGGGCCCAGGCCCATGGAGACGGTGGGGAACTGCCAGAACTCGGGCATCAGCTTGGGGTGCGGATAACTCGACAGGCCCTTGCCATCGACTTCCTGGCGGAAATTGAGCAACTGCTCCTCGGTCAGCCGGCCTTCGAGGTAGGCACGCGCATAGACGCCGGGCGACACATGGCCCTGGATGTAGAGGCAGTCGCCGCCGTGGTTTTCACTTTCGGCATGCCAGAAATGATTAAAGCCGGCGCCGAACAGGCTGGCCAGCGAGGCGAAAGAGCCAATGTGGCCGCCGAGGTCGCCGCCGTCCGCGGGATGCAGGCGGTTCGCCTTGACCACCATGGCCATCGCGTTCCAGCGCATGTAGGCGCGCAGGCGGCGCTCGATCTCGAGGTTGCCCGGGGAACGTTCTTCCTGGTCCGCCTCGATGGTGTTGACATAACCGGTGTTGGCCGAAAACGGCATGTCGATGCTGCCCTGGCGGGCATGCTCGAGCAGTTGCTCCAGCAGGAAGTGGGCGCGCTCCGGGCCTTCACTTTCGATCACCGCGGTCAGGGCTTCCAGCCACTCCCGCGTTTCCTGTGCATCCTTGTCCAGCGCGTCATTCGCGGCTGTGCCCAAAGTGTCCACACGTGCCTGTTCCGGATTTGCAGCCATGGTTTTGTCTCCTGCTGTTGGCCAGGGTCGCTAGCCTGTGTTGAGTGGCGTCTTCATCACGTTGTAACGCAATTTAGATTCAAGCCCCTAGTTTCTCACACTATTTATGAAATTTCAAATAGCGCCAGTTGATTTCACATTAAGAAATACAAATGCTCTGGTTTTTTGGCTTCACGGCGACAGCATGAACCCAAAAACACGCACTGACAGGCGGTGCGCGCGGTAGGGGCACGGTTCGCAGGGCTTAACTCACTTAAACTTGACAGCCCACCATGACCGTGCCCACTCCTGCCACTCCCGTCCGCCCTGCCGGCTCCGCGCCGCTGACGCATTGGCGCCGCTGGTGGCGCAAACAATCGCCGACCCGCCAGGACCGGTTTGTCACCCTCGGCCCGCTGCTGGCCGTCATGCTGTTTCTGGCGGCCGTGATCGCTGCCTTCGCCTACCTGCGCATCGAGGAAATCGACCGCGAGCAGCAGGCTGTGAAACGCGATGTCGAATACGCCCAGCAGCGGCTGCGGCTGCGCCTGCTGGAACGCCAGGAACAACTGATGCGCCTGGGCCGCGACGTCTCGAACAAGGACGTGGACACGGAAGAATTTATTGCCCAGGCCGAGTCGCTGGTCAACCAGTACCCGGAGCTGCTGGCCGTGACCTGGGTGGATTCGCGCCGCAGGGTCAGGGCGGCTTATGTTTCCCCCAGCGCCAACCTGGCGCAGGCACGCGTTTCGGGGGACCAGCTCAAATACGGCGAAACCGAGGGCACTTTCGGCCTCGCCCGCGATTTGCGGCAACCGGTGTATTCGCGCCCCTTAAGCAGCAAGGATGACGCGAGTTACAACGGGCCCACCCTGCAGTTGCAGGTGCCACTGGATGACCAGGGCAAGTTCGGCGGCGTGATCCTCGGCGAGTACGCGGTGGACGGCCTGCTGCGTTTCGGCGTGCCGACCGAGGTGACGGCCAAATACGCCGTGGCTTTGCTCGACGACCAGGGCAAGCTGCTGGCAGGCAATCTGCCGCCGCCACGCAATACCGCCGCCAAGCTGCTGCCGTGGTCGGACGAAGCCCAGGAGTACGAGATTCCCGTGTCGCCAGTCGGCAATGGCCTGCTGCTCAAGGCCCAGGGTTACCGCGCATCGCTGGGCGTGGTGGGCAGCGGCTTCTTCTGGCTGGTCAGCGCGCTCAGCGGCCTCACGGTCTGGATGTTGCTGGGCACCTGGCGCCACACGCGGCGGCGGGTGCAGGCCCAGGAAGCGCTGATCTCGGAGACCAACTTCCGCCGCGCCATGGAGAATTCCATGCTGACCGGCATGCGTGCACTGGACCTGCAGGGCCGCATCACCTACGTGAACCCGGCCTTTTGCCAGATGACCGGCTGGAGCGAGGGCGAGCTGGTTGGCCGCACCGCGCCCTTCCCCTACTGGCCGGACCAGGACCGGGAAACACTCGCGGCGCGGCTGGACGACGAACTGCACGGCCGATCCGCGCCCGGCGGGTTCGAGGTGCGCATCAAGCGCAAAAGCGGCGCCATTTTCGACGGCCGCATGTATGTCTCGCCGCTGATCGATCCGCGCGGCCAGCAGACCGGCTGGATGACCTCGGTCACCGACATCACCGAGCCCAAACGCATCCGCGAGGAACTCTCCAACTCCTACGAACGTTTCACCACCGTGCTCGAAGGGCTGGACGCGGCGGTGTCCGTGGCGCCGCTGGGCAGCGAGGAACTGCTGTTTGCCAACAAGCTGTACCGTGCCTGGTTCGGCGGCGAGGTCGCCGGCCACATGAATTTGATCGCCCAGGCCGGCGTGCCCGCGGTCGCGCCGACCGACGATACGCTGGATGCCGTCGACGGGCTGGCGGGCTTTCCGACCGATACCCTGACCACGGCACAGACGGAAAACGCGGAAATTTTCATCCCTGAACTCGCCAAGTGGCTGGAGGTCAGGTCGCGCTACCTGACCTGGGTCGACGGGCGGCTCGCACAGATGGTGATCGCCACCGACATCACGCCCCGCCGCCACGCCGAGGAGCAGGCAGCGCTGCAGGCCGAGCGCGCCCAGTCGGCCAGCCGCCTGATCACCATGGGCGAGATGGCGTCCAGCGTGGCGCACGAATTGAACCAGCCGCTGACCGCCATCAACAACTACTGCAACGGCATGGTGTCGCGCATCAAGGGCCAGCAGATCAGCAACGAGGACCTGCTGGTGGCGCTGGAAAAAACCGCCAGACAGGCGCACCGCGCCGGCCAGATCATCCAGCGCATCCGCTCCTTCGTCAAACGCAGCGAGCCGAATCGCAGCTCGGCCGATGTGGCCACCATGGTCAGCAATGCGATGGAACTTGCCGACATCGAGCTGCGCCGGCACAACGTGCGACTCAGCCATTACATCGCCGCGCGCCTGCCCCCGGTGATGGTCGATCCCATCCTGATCGAGCAGGTGCTCATCAACCTGATGAAAAACGGCGCCGAATCGATCGCACAGGCGAAGCGGCCGACAGCGCGGCGCAGCGTCGAGTTGCGCGTGGTGCCCAAGACCATCAACGAGCAGAACGTGATCGAGTTTTCGGTGCTGGATTCGGGCAAGGGCATGTCGCCCGAAGTCATGAGCCGGCTCTATGAAGCTTTCTATTCCACCAAGGCCGAAGGCATGGGCATCGGCCTGAAGCTGTGCCGCAGCATCGTCGAGTCGCACCAGGGCCGGATGCAGGCGGAGAACCTCTACAATGGCGACGAAGTGGTGGGTTGCCGGTTCACCTTCTGGATCCCCGTGACTCCCCTGCTTTCCCCAGCCCTGGCTGCCACAGAAACGCCGTCCCCGCCGGCCGGCGTTCACTGACAAGCTGTTTGATACCGTTACGCAAAAGGTTTGGCATGAGCTTGATTCCGAAAAAAGGCACCGTGTATGTCGTCGACGATGACGAGGGCGTGCGCGACTCGCTGCAGTGGCTGCTGGAAGGCAAGGACTACCGGGTGCGTTGTTACGACTCTGCCGAAACCTTTCTGAGCCGCTACGACGCGCGTGAAGTCGCCTGCCTGATCGTGGACATCCGCATGGGCGGCATGACCGGCCTGGAACTGCAGGACCGCCTGGTCGAACGCAAGTCGCCGCTGCCCATCGTGTTCATCACCGGCCATGGCGACGTGCCGATGGCAGTGGACACCATGAAAAAGGGCGCGATGGACTTCATCCAGAAGCCTTTCCAGGAAGACGCCCTGGTCAGCCTGGTCGAGCGCATGCTGGACCAGGCCAAAGAAGCCTTCAGCGAACACCAGCAATCCGCCAGCCGTGACGCCCTGCTGGCCAAGCTCACCTCGCGCGAGGCGCAGGTGCTCGAACGCATCGTGGCCGGCCGGCTGAACAAGCAGATTGCCGACGACCTGGGCATCAGCATCAAGACCGTCGAGGCGCACCGCGCCAACATCATGGAAAAACTCAATGCCAACACCGTGGCTGACCTGCTGAAAATCGCCCTGGGCTCGAGCGCACCCAAGGCCTGAATCCCCTCTTCCGCCGCTATCGTTTCGATACCTGCTTGCGCCCGTGGTCCAAGGACCAGCGGGCGTTTTTACTTCAAAGCGATAAACCCATGACTGCACAACTGATCGATGGCAACGCCCTGTCCCAACAACTGCGTGGCGACGTCGCCCGGCGCGCCGCCGCCTTGCGCGCGCGCGGCGTGGTCCCCGGTCTGGCCGTGGTGCTGGTCGGCGAGAACCCGGCCAGCCAGGTGTATGTGCGCAACAAGGTCAAGGCCTGCCAGGACAGCGGTCTGCATTCGGTGCTGGAGCAGTACCCCGCCACGCTCAGCGAAACCGATCTGCTGGCACGGGTGGATGCCCTGAACCGCGACCCGGCGATCCACGGCATCCTGGTACAGCTGCCGCTGCCGGCGCACATCGATGCCCAGAAGGTGATCGAGGCGATTTCTCCCGAGAAAGACGTGGATGGTTTCCATGTCGCCAGCGCCGGCGCCCTGATGGTGGGCCAGCCCGGCTTCTGGCCCTGCACGCCCTATGGCTGCATGAAGATGCTCGAAAGCATTGGCTACGACCTGAAAGGCAAACACGCCGTGGTCATAGGCCGCAGCAACATCGTCGGCAAACCCATGGCGCTGATGCTGCTGCAGAAAAATGCGACGGTCACGATCTGCCACAGCGGCACCCGCGACCTCAAGGCGCTGACGCTGCAGGCCGATGTGGTGGTCGCCGCGGTCGGCAAACGCAATGTGCTGACCGCCGACATGGTCAAGCCCGGCGCGGTGGTCATCGATGTGGGCATGAACCGCAACGAGGCCGGCAAGCTGTGCGGCGACGTGGACTTTGAAGGGGTCAAGGAAGTGGCCGGCTGGATCACACCCGTGCCGGGCGGCGTCGGCCCCATGACCATCACCATGCTGCTGGTCAACACCCTGGAAGCCGCTGAACGCAGCTGACTACCGGCGACTGACTTCAGCCGGTTTCAGGCGCTTTCTCAAACCGGCTCAGGCACCACAAGGTCCAGCCGGCAGCCAGCCACTGGGCCACATACATGACGCTGCCCAGGCCATGCCAGAGCTTTAGATTGCCGCCCTCGGCGCGTGCGTTGACGATGCGCGGCGACACGCCGAACTCGACCAGCACCGCCAGAAAAAGCCCGGCTACTACAAATTTCATAGCGGCTTGCGCTTGCTGCGTGGGGGCTGAAGCCTCTTTTGACCTGAGAAACAGCAGCAGGAAAAAGGTGCAGGCAATGCTGAGCCAGGTCTGCGCGGTGAACAGTTTGGCCGCCATGGCGCCGGCCGCAGCCGGGCTCGGCAGGTGCACAAACAGCAGCGGCACCACCAGAAAACCCAGGGCGCTCAGGCTGCCCCACCACAGCGCAGCGAGCAGGATGCTGATGCGTGGCTTCATGTGTCAGCCTGGAAGGCTAGATGTACATCACCGCAATGATTTCGTAACGCTTGATGCCGCCCGGCGCCTGCACCTCGGCGGTATCGCCTTCGTCCTTGCCGATCAGCGCCCGCGCGATCGGCGAGCTGATGTTGACCAGGCCCAGCTTGATGTCGGCTTCGTCCTCGCCGACGATCTGGTAGGTCACCTTGTCGCCGGTGTCTTCGTCCTCGAGCTCGATGGTCGAGCCGAACACCACCTTGCCGCCGGCATCGACCTCGGAAGGATCGATGACCTGCGCCGCCGACAGCTTGCCTTCGATTTCCTGGATGCGGCCTTCGACAAAGCCCTGCTTGTCCTTGGCGGCGTCGTATTCGGCGTTTTCGCTGAGGTCGCCCTGGGCGCGCGCCTCCGAGATCAGGTTGATCACATGGGGGCGCTCCACCGTCTTGAGCTGGTGCAGTTCGGCCTTGAGCTTTTCTGCGCCCTTTTTGGTAATCGGAATGGTTGCCATGGTTTGAGTCCTCCAAAAGCGAAACCGCCACCAGTCACCTGGCGGCGGCGTCTTAACGTGTTTGTCCTGCTGCCAGTTTAATGCAAATGCGCTGGCGCGGGCTCGGTACTTGCCCCGAGTCAGGCGAGCTGGGCGTGCAGTTCCTGGATCGAATGCACGGTCAGGTTATCCAGGTACTTCATGCCCTCGACCGCGGCTTCGGCGCCGGCGATGGTGGTGAAGGTCGTGACCCGGGCCAGCAGCGCCGAGGTGCGGATCTGGCGCGAATCGGCAATCGCGTTGCGGCGCTCTTCCACCGTGTTGATGACCAGCGCAATCTCGTTGTTCTTGATCATGTCCACCACGTGCGGCCGGCCTTCGGTGACCTTGTTGACCACGCCACAGGTGATGCCCGCCGCGGTGATGGCGGCAGCCGTGCCCTTGGTCGCCACCAGCTCGAACTTGAGTGCGGCCAGCGCACGTGCCACGTCCACGGCACGCTCCTTGTCGTTGTTCTTGACGGTCAGGAAGACCTTGCCCGAGGTCGGCAGCTTGGTGCCGGCGCCGAGTTGCGACTTCACAAACGCCTCGCCAAAGGTTTTGCCCACCCCCATGACCTCGCCGGTGGACTTCATCTCGGGGCCGAGGATGGTGTCCACACCGGGGAACTTGACGAAGGGGAAGACGGCTTCCTTGACGCTGAAATACGGCGGTGTGACTTCCTGGCCAATGCCCTGCGACGCCAGCGTCTGTCCCACCATGCAGCGCGCCGCCACCTTGGCAAGCTGGATGCCGGTGGCCTTGCTCACGAAAGGCACGGTGCGGGAGGCGCGCGGATTCACTTCCAGCACGTAGATCACGTCCTGGCCGTCCACATGCTGGATCGCGAACTGCACATTCATCAGGCCAACGACGTTCAGGGCCTGGGCCATGGCCGCGGTCTGGCGCTTGATCTCGGTGATGGTCTCCGCGCCCAGCGAATACGGCGGCAACGAACAGGCCGAGTCGCCGCTGTGCACGCCGGCCTGCTCGATGTGTTCCATGACACCGCCGATGAAGGTCACGCCGTCCGGGTCGCGGATGCAGTCCACATCACACTCGATGGCATCGTTGAGGAAGCGGTCCAGCAGCACCGGCGAGTCATGGCTGACCTTGACCGCCTCGCGCATGTAACGCTCGAGGTCGCGCTGTTCGTGCACGATTTCCATCGCGCGGCCACCCAGCACGTAGCTGGGGCGCACCACCAGCGGATACCCCAGCGCCGCGGCTTTTTCCAGAGCTTCGGGCTCGGTGCGGGCCGTGGCATTGGGCGGCTGGCGCAGCTTCAGCTCATGCAGCAGCTTCTGGAAGCGCTCCCGGTCTTCGGCGGCGTCGATCATGTCGGGCGAGGTGCCGATGATGGGCACGCCGTTTTTCTCGAGGTCCAGCGCCAGCTTCAGGGGAGTCTGGCCGCCGTACTGGACGATCACACCCAGCGGCTTTTCCTTGTCGACAATTTCCAGCACGTCTTCCAGCGTCAGCGGCTCGAAGTACAGGCGGTCCGAGGTGTCGTAGTCGGTCGACACGGTTTCGGGGTTGCAGTTGACCATGATGGTCTCGTAACCGTCCTCGCGCATGGCGAGGGCGGCATGCACACAGCAGTAGTCGAACTCGATGCCCTGGCCGATGCGGTTGGGACCGCCACCCAGCACCATGATCTTCTTGTTGGCGGTCGGCGCGGCTTCACACTCGCTGCCTTCGGCCTCATAGGTCGAGTACATGTAGGCGGTGTTGGTGGCGAACTCGGCGGCACAGGTGTCCACGCGTTTGTAGACCGGGCGCACGCCAAGGGCGCGGCGTTTTTCCCGGATGGCCGTGTCTGTGGTCTTGAGCTGCTTGGCCAGGCGCCGGTCGGAGAACCCCTTTTGCTTCAGCGCGCGCAGCGTCGCCGCGTCCAGCTGATCCAGCGAGGTGGTTTCCAGCTCCAGCTCGATCTTGACGATCTGCTCGATCTGCACCAGGAACCAGGGGTCGATTTTCGTCAGCGCAAACACTTCATCCACGCTCATGCCCATGGCAAAGGCGTCGCCCACATACCAGATGCGGTCCGGGCCGGGTGCGCCCAGTTCTTTCTCGAGCACCTCGCGGTCCTGGGTTTTTTCGTTCATGCCGTCCACGCCGACTTCCAGGCCGCGCAGGGCTTTCTGGAAAGACTCCTGGAAGGTGCGGCCCATGGCCATGACCTCGCCGACCGACTTCATCTGCGTGGTCAGGCGCGAATCAGCCGCCGGGAATTTTTCGAAGGCAAAACGCGGGATCTTGGTCACCACGTAGTCGATGCTGGGCTCGAAACTCGCGGGCGTGGCACCGCCGGTGATTTCGTTGCGCAGCTCGTCGAGCGTGTAGCCCACCGCCAGCTTGGCGGCGACCTTGGCAATCGGGAAGCCCGTGGCCTTGGACGCCAGCGCCGAGGAACGCGACACACGCGGGTTCATCTCGATCACCACCATGCGGCCATCGACCGGGTTGATCGAGAACTGCACATTGGAGCCGCCGGTGTCGACACCGATCTCGCGCAGCACCGCCAGCGAGGCGTTGCGCAGGATCTGGTATTCCTTGTCGGTCAGGGTCTGGGCCGGCGCCACCGTGATCGAGTCCCCCGTGTGCACACCCATGGGGTCCAGGTTTTCAATGGAACAGACGATGATGCAGTTGTCGGCCTTGTCGCGCACAACTTCCATCTCGTACTCTTTCCAGCCGAGCAGCGATTCCTCGATCAGCAGCTCGTTGGTCGGCGAGGCTTCCAGGCCACGCTTGCAGATGACTTCGAACTCTTCCGAGTTGTAGGCAATGCCGCCGCCAGTGCCGCCCAGCGTGAAGCTGGGGCGGATCACGGTCGGGAAACCCAGCGTCTTTTGCACCGTCCAGGCTTCTTCCATGCTGTGGGCAATGCCCGAGCGCGCCGAACCAAGGCCGATTTTGGTCATCGCGTCCTTGAACTTCAGGCGATCCTCGGCCTTGTCGATGGCCTCGGGCGTGGCGCCAATCAGCTCGACCTTGTACTTGTCGAGCACGCCGTTGTGCCAGAGGTCCAGCGCGCAATTGAGCGCGGTCTGCCCGCCCATGGTCGGCAGGATCGCATCCGGACGCTCTTTCGCAATGATTTTCTCGACGGTCTGCCAGGTGATGGGCTCGATGTAGGTGACGTCGGCCGTGGCCGGGTCAGTCATGATGGTCGCCGGGTTGCTGTTGACCAAGATCACGCGGTAGCCTTCTTCGCGCAAAGCCTTGCAGGCCTGGGCGCCGGAGTAATCGAACTCGCAGGCTTGACCGATGATGATCGGGCCCGCGCCAATGATCAGAATGCTTTTGAGGTCGGTGCGCTTTGGCATTATTTTTTCTCCATCAGCGCAACGAAACGATCGAACAGCGTGGCAATGTCGTGCGGGCCGGGTGAGGCTTCCGGGTGTCCTTGGAAGCAAAAGGCGGGTTGGTCGGTGCGC
>JAUXPP010000131.1 GCA_030683705.1 Polaromonas sp.
CAGGTCGCCAGAATCGCACCGGCCTTGATCTGCTGGTCGGCCTTGACGTTCAGGACGCCGCCGTACGGCACCTTGTGGCGCTCACGCTCGCGGCCATGCTCGTCATGGATGACGATCTCGCCGGAACGGGCAATCACCACCAGCTCGCCCTTGCTGTTGGTCACATAACGCATCGGTGCATTGAAGCCGATCACGCCGTTGGACTTGGCTTCGACGCTGGACGCGATGGCTGCGCGCGATGCGGCGCCGCCGATGTGGAAGGTCCGCATCGTCAGCTGCGTGCCGGGCTCGCCGATCGATTGCGCGGCAATGATGCCGACCGCTTCACCGATGTTGATCAGGCCGCCACGGCCCAGATCGCGGCCGTAACACTTGGCGCACAGGCCAAAGCGGGTTTCGCAGGTCAGCGCGGTACGCACCTTGACTTCGTCGACACCGGCAGCCTCGAGGTCCTCGATCAGGTCCTCGTCCAGCATCACGCCGGCCTTGGCCAGAACGCCGCGGTTCTCGGGGTGCAGGATGTCTTCCACCGCGGTGCGGCCCAGGATGCGGTCGCGCAGCGATTCGATGACCTCGCCACCCTCGACAATGGCGCGCATCAGCGAGCCGTCCTGGGTGCCGCAATCTTCCTCGGTCACCACCAGGTCCTGCACCACGTCGCACAGGCGGCGGGTCAGGTAGCCGGAGTTGGCGGTTTTCAGCGCCGTGTCGGCCAGACCTTTACGCGCACCGTGGGTGGAGATGAAGTACTCCAGCACGTTCAGGCCTTCGCGGAAGTTGGCGGTGATCGGCGTTTCGATGATGGAGCCGTCCGGCTTGGCCATCAAACCGCGCATGCCTGCCACCTGGCGAATCTGCGCTGCAGAGCCGCGGGCGCCGGAGTCGGCCATCATGTAGATGGAGTTGAAGGACTCCTGCTCGACTTCCTTGCCGTGACGGTCCATGACACGCTCTTTGGAGAGCTGGGCCATCATCACCTTGGACACTTCGTCGCCGGACTTGCCCCAGATGTCGACCACCTTGTTGTAGCGCTCACCGGAGGTCACCAGGCCCGAGACATACTGCTGCTCGATCTCTTTGACTTCCTTCTGGGCGCGCGCAATGATGCTCGGCTTTTCCTTGGGGATCAGCATGTCGTCGATGCAGATGGAGATGCCGGCCTTGGTCGCCAGGCGGAAGCCCGACTGCAGCAGCTTGTCGGCAAACACCACGGTCTCTTTCAGTCCGCACTTGCGGAACGACACGTTGATCAGCTTGGAGATTTCCTTTTTCTTCAACGCCTTGTTGATGTTGGAGAAAGGCAGTCCCTTGGGCAGGATCTCGGACAGCAGCGCGCGGCCGCCGGTGGTTTCCCACAGCTTGGTCGACGGCACGAACTCGCCGGTTGCCTTGTCCTTGGTCCACTCGGTCAGGCGCACGCTGATGCGTGCGTTCAGGTCAAGTTCGCCCGCATCGAAGGCGCGGCGGACTTCTCCGGTGTCCGAGAACACCAGGCCTTCGCCCTTGCCGTTGGTACGGTCGCGCGTCGTGTAGTACAGGCCCAGCACCACGTCCTGGGAAGGAACGATGGACGGCTCGCCGTTGGCCGGGAACAGGATGTTGTTCGACGCCAGCATCAGGGTGCGGGCTTCCATCTGCGCCTCGACCGACAGCGGCACGTGGACAGCCATCTGGTCACCGTCGAAGTCGGCGTTGAAGGCCGAGCAAACGAGGGGGTGCAGCTGGATGGCCTTGCCTTCGATCAGGATCGGCTCGAAAGCCTGGATGCCCAGACGGTGCAGCGTGGGCGCACGGTTGAGCATCACCGGGTGTTCCTTGATGACCTCTTCCAGGATGTCCCACACCACCGGCGTGCCGGATTCGACTTCCTTCTTGGCGGCCTTGATCGTCGTCGCGATGCCCATGGCTTCGAGGCGCGAGAAGATGAAAGGCTTGAACAGCTCCAGCGCCATCAGCTTGGGCAAGCCGCACTGGTGCAGCTTGAGCGTCGGGCCCACGGTGATCACGGAACGGCCGGAGTAATCGACGCGTTTGCCCAGCAAGTTCTGGCGGAAACGGCCCGACTTGCCCTTGATCATGTCGGCCAGCGACTTCAGTGCGCGCTTGTTGGCGCCGGTCATGGCCTTGCCGCGGCGGCCGTTGTCCAGCAGGCTGTCCACAGCCTCCTGCAACATGCGCTTTTCATTGCGGGCAATGATTTCCGGCGCCTTCAGTTCCAGCAACCGGCGCAGGCGGCTGTTGCGGTTGATGACGCGGCGGTACAGGTCGTTCAGGTCGGAGGTCGCGAAGCGGCCACCGTCCAGCGGCACCAGCGGACGCAGGTCAGGCGGCAGCACGGGCAGCACGTCCAGCACCATCCAGTGCGGCTTGATGCCCGACTTCTTGAACGCTTCCATCAATTTCAAACGCTTGGCGTTTTTCTTGATCTTGATTTCGGAACCGGTCAGGTCGTTGCGCAGCTTGTCGATTTCGACATCGAGGTCCAGCCCTTCGAGCAGGTCCTTGATGCCTTCGGCGCCCATCTTGGCGGTGTACTCGTCACCGTATTCCTTGCGCTTGGCGTCGTAGTCGTCCTCGGACATGATGCTGAATTTCTTCAGCGGCGTCATGCCGGGGTCAGTCACCACATAAGCTTCGAAATACAGCACGCGTTCGATGTCGCGCAGCGTCATGTCGAGCACCAGGCCCAGACGCGACGGCAGCGACTTCAGGAACCAGATGTGCGCGCACGGTGCGGCCAGGTCGATGTGACCCATGCGTTCGCGGCGAACCTTGGTCTGCGTGACTTCAACGCCGCACTTTTCGCAGATGACACCGCGGT
>JAUXPP010000138.1 GCA_030683705.1 Polaromonas sp.
AACCCACGTCTTTTTCAATGCCGTATTTGGCAATCGCTGCCAGGGTGTCGCCGCCACCGGCGATGCTGAAGGCGCTGCTGGCGGCAATCGCTTCGGCGATGGCCTTGGTTCCGCCTTCGAAGGCAGCAAACTCGAACACCCCGACCGGGCCGTTCCAGACAATCGTGCCGGCGGCCATCAGCTGGGCCGCCAGCTTTTTCGCGGTCTGCGGGCCGATGTCCAGAATCATGTCGTCGTCCGCCACATCGGCCGCGGCCTTGACCGTCGCCACAGCATCGGCCGAAAAAGTTTTGGCGGTGACCACGTCCGTGGGCACGGGCACTTCGGCGCCGCGCGCCTTCATGGCATCCATGACCGCCCGGGCCTCGTCCAGCAGCTCACGCTCGGCCAGGCTTTTGCCGATGGGCAGGCCGTTGGCCAGCATGAAGGTGTTGGCAATGCCGCCGCCGACGATCAGCTGGTCCACCTTGCCGGCCAGCGCCTTCAGGATGGTCAGTTTGGTCGAGACCTTGCTGCCGGCCACGATGGCGACCAGCGGGCGTTTCGGATTGGCCAGCGCCTCGGAGATCGCGTCCATTTCAGCGGCCAGCAGTGGGCCGGCTGAGGCGATCTTGGCGTATTGCGCGATGCCGTAGGTCGAGGCTTCGGCGCGGTGCGCGGTGCCGACCGCGTCGTGCACAAAGATGTCGCAAAGCGCGGCCATCTTGCGCGCCAGCGCCTCAACGTTTTTCTTTTCCCCCTTGTTGACGCGGCAGTTCTCCAGCAACACCAGTTCACCAGGCAACACCTCAACACCATCCACCCATCCGGACTTCAGCGGCACCTCACGCCCCATCAGCTCGAACAGGCGTTGGGCCACCGGCGCCAGCGAGTCTTCTGGCTTGAACGCGCCCTCGGTGGGCCGACCCAGATGCGAGGTCAGCATGACGGCGGCACCGGCGTCCAGCGCCATCTGCAGGCACGGAATAGAGGCGCGAATGCGCGTGTCTTCTGTGATGCGGCCGCTGTCGTCTTGTGGCACGTTGAGGTCGGCACGGATAAAAACACGCTTGCC
>JAUXPP010000141.1 GCA_030683705.1 Polaromonas sp.
ACCGCGCGCGGCAGGCGCTGCGTGCCGCCCGAGCCGGGAATGATGCCCAGCTTGATTTCAGGCTGGCCGAATTTGGCGTTGTCCGCCGCGATGATGAAGTCGCACATCATGGCCAGCTCGCAGCCGCCGCCCAGCGCGAAGCCGCTGACGGCCGCAATCACCGGCTTGCGCACGCTGCGCAGCTGCTCCCAGTTGCGCGTGATGTAGTCGTTTTTGTAGACGTCGGCAAAACCGTAGGTCGCCATGGCGCCGATGTCGGCGCCGGCGGCAAAGGCTTTTTCACTGCCGGTCAGGATGATGCAGCCGATGTTGTCGTCGGCATCGAAGGCCTTGAGCGCGCTGCCCAGCTCGTCCATTAGCTGGTCATTGAGCGCATTGAGCTGCTTGGGGCGGTTCAGGGTGATGACGGCCACACGGCCTTCGGTCCGGGTCAAAATCAATTCGTAAGTCATGGCAGGGTCCTTTGGGGATGCATCATGCCATGCTGGCGGCAGGCCCAGCCAAGGGAAAACATTAACCGACCGATGGGTCGGTTAATGCTAAATTCAGTCCAGGAGACACGATTCATGACCCAAGCCTCATTGACCCCGGCTGGCGAAGCCGCGGTTTTGTACGCGGAGCACGGCGCGGTGGCGCTGCTCACGCTGAACCGCCCGCAGGCACTCAACAGCTTCACCCGGCAGATGCACAGCGACCTGTGGGCGGCGCTGGACCGGGCCGAAGCCAATCCGCTGATCCGCGCCCTGGTCATCACCGGCGCCGGGCGCGGTTTCTGCGCTGGCGCCGACCTCGGCGAGTTCGACTTCACGCCCGGTCCCGGCCTGGTGGAACGCGCCAACCCCGGACCCATCATCGACCAGGCCTTCAATCCCACGGTGCGCCGGCTGCAGGGCCTGCGCATGCCGACCGTGGCCGCGGTGAATGGCGTGGCGGCCGGCGCCGGCGCCTCGCTGGCCATGACCTGCGACATCGCGATGGCCGCGCCTGCCGCGAGCTTTATCCAGGCCTTCAGCAAGATCGGCCTGGTGCCCGATGCCGGCGGCACCTGGTTCCTGGCGCAGCGCCTGGGTCTGGCGCGTGCCATGGCGCTGGCCATGACGGGAGACAAGCTTTCTGCCGCGCAGGCCAAAGAGTGGGGAATGATCTGGGACGTTGCCGACGACTGCGTGGCCGCCGCCCTGGCGCTGGCGCAGCGTCTGGCCGGCATGCCGACAAAAGCGCTGGTGGCAACGCGGCAGTTGCTGCGCGAGAGTGCCAGCCGGACCCTGGATCAGCAACTCGACGCCGAGCGCGACACCCAGTCGGCGCTGGGCCGCACGCATGATTACATCGAGGGCGTGACGGCTTTCCTTGAAAAGCGCCCGGCGCAGTTCAAGGGCGAATGATGGATGCCAACACACTCGCGCGCCAAGTCGGCGAATCCATGTTTGCGGTGGACACCGCGTCCAGGGACACCATGGGCATGGAGCTGCTGTCCTGCGAGCCCGGCCGCGCGGTCATGCGCATGACGGTGGCTGAGCGGCACCTGAACGGCCACAAGATCTGCCATGGCGGCTTCATCTTCACGCTGGCGGACTCCACCTTTGCCTTTGCCTGCAACAGCCGCAACCGGGTCACCGTGGCGGCCGGTTGCAGCATCGAGTTCCTCAAGCCGGGCCTGCCCGGCGACGTGTTGACCTGCGAAGGCGTGGAGCAGGTGCTGCAGGGCCGGCACGGCATTTACGACATGAAGGTCAGCAACCAGCGCGGCGAGGTGGTGGCCATGTTCCGCGGCAAAAGCGCGCAGCTTCCGGGCAGCGTGATCCCCGAACCCGGCGCGGAGGCGGCATGAAAAGTTTTGCGCTCGATCCGATCGAAAAAGCCGGCCTCGACGAACTGCGTGCGCTGCAGCTCAAGCGCCTGCGGGCCACGCTGATACACGCTTACGAAAACTCGCCGGTCTACCGCGCCAAGTTCGATGCGGCGGGTGTGCATCCCGATGACTGCCGCTCGCTGGCCGACCTGGCGAAGTTTCCCTTCACCACCAAACACGACCTGCGCGACAGCTACCCCTTCGGCATGCTGGCCGTGCCGCGCGAGCAGTGTGTGCGCCTGCATGCGTCCAGCGGCACCACCGGCAAGCCGACGGTGGTGGCCTATACCAAGAACGATGTGGACATGTGGGCCGGCTGTGTGGCGCGCAGCATCCGCGCGGCGGGTGCGCGGCCCGGCGACCTGGTCCACATCAGCTACGGCTACGGCCTGTTCACCGGCGGCCTGGGCGCGCATTACGGCGCGGAGAAACTGGGCCTGACGGTGGTGCCCTTCGGCGGCGGCCAGACCGAGCGCCAGGTGCAACTGATCACCGATTTCAAGCCCGACATCATCATGGTGACGCCCAGCTACATGCTGGCGATTGCCGACGAGTTTGAAAAGCAGGGCATGAACGCCGCCGACAGCAGCCTGCGCACCGGCATCTTCGGCGCCGAGCCCTGGACCAACGACATGCGCCAGGCGATCGAAAAACGCATGGCCATCGACGCCGTGGACATCTACGGCCTGAGCGAAGTCATCGGACCCGGGGTGGCCAGCGAATGTGTGGAAACCAAGGACGGCCCGACCATCTGGGAAGACCATTTTTATCCCGAGATCATCAATCCCGACACCGGTGAACTGGTCGCCGACGGCGGGATCGGCGAGCTGGTGTTCACCAGCCTCACCAAGGAAGCGCTGCCCATCATCCGCTACCGCACCCGCGACCTGACGCGGCTGCTGCCGGGCAGCGCGCGCAGCATGCGCCGCATGGAAAAAATCACCGGCCGCAGCGACGACATGATGATTGTCCGGGGCGTCAATGTGTTTCCGACGCAGATCGAGGAGCTGATCCTCAAGCGGGCGGAGCTCGCGCCGCACTACCAGTGCATCCTCACGCGCGAGGGTGTCATGGACTGCCTGCAGGTGGCGGTGGAGACCCGTCCCGGGCTGGCACCCGGCAGCGCCGAAGCCCAGGCGGCGGCACGGCTGCTGCAGCATGAGATCAAGGCCTATATCGGCACCAGCGCAGACGTCGAATTGCGCGCCGAAGGCGGGGTGGAGCGCAGCCTGGGCAAGGCCAAACGGGTGCTGGACCGCCGGGGCTGAAGGTGTTGCGCGCACGCAGCGTCTGGGCGCGCTTCGGGTTAACTCCCGTACTAATACATTTTGTTTCAGGCTTACACTGTTCTGACAAACTGCTTTGGAGTTCGCCCCATGTTCAACAAGCAAGCGATTTATCACAAGACCCCTAAAGGCATGGAGTCCATTGCCAACCGGCATTCGGGACTGGGTCCCAGGTTGAGATCGCTGCTGATCATGATCGACGGCAAACGCAGTTTTTCGGACCTGACCTCACTCACCGGCGAGTGCGAGGCGCTGCTGGAGCAGCTGGCGCAGGACGGCATGATCGAGCCGGTCGGCGGCGCCGCCCCGGTGGCCGCAGGCCCGGCCTCCACCTGGCCCGACTCCCAGGCGGCCGCGACGGCGCCAGCCCCCCTGGTGGCGGTGTCGCTGCCGGACGCCAAGCGCTGCGCCACCCGGCTGCTGGTCGAGCTGCTGGGCCCCACTTCGGAGATGCTGTCCATGAAGATCGAATCAGCCCGCAACCTCGCCGACTTTGTCACTGCCGTCAAGCGTGCCCGGGAGATCGTCCGCGATGTCAAGGGCGCCGCTGCCGCCGAGCGGTTTATTGCCGAGATCGAGTCGCACACGCCACAAGCCTGAGCCCCGCGGCGGAAGAGGCAGGCGGCGGGCTTACCTGCCGATGCTGGCAGCCGACTCCGCCTGCCGGATATCCATGACGTTTGCCGTCGGGGCCGGTCGGTGGCCGACCTCGTACGAACCGAAAACCTGCTGCGCTGTCCGGGTTTCCGGCAGGATGTACACCACGCCGCTGGTGGTCTTGAAGGCGGGACTCACGAAGCTGTCGTAGAAGGCGGCGGGCACATTGATGCAACCGTAGGACACCCGGTTGTCTGCAGGCGTGGCGCTGTCCAGCCGCTGGGCCCGCTGTTCCGAGGGCTTGCCCTTGACCACCCGGTGCAGCGCAAGCGCCGTGTTGTAGTCCACCCAGAGCAACTCCTGGCCGCGTGTGTCGCGGTCCAGCGAGGCCACAAAACGCCCCGCAGGGGTGGTTCGTTCGGCAGGCAGGATATTTGAAATCTCACGCTCGCCGATGCCGGGCGTGGAGTCGTCGCCCCGTGCCAGCCCCAACAGCGCCGCTGCCGAGCCCTGCAGGCGCCCCGAGGCGTCGAACATGAGCACCCGCGCGCCGACCTTGTCGATGATCATGAAGGGCATGTCCTGGTTGTCGCGCGAGTCGACCACCCAGTCGGCAAACCGGGCCGTCTCGGGCGACGCCCGTTCCTGGCCGAGCTCAGCCCGGCGCGGCGGGCCCGCGGGCAGGCTTGCCGGTGGCAAGGCCTGTGCAGCCGGTGCCGGCCGGATGACTTCAGTGGCGGCTTTGGACGCGCTGTCGCTTGCCCCGGCCGTGGCGGCGTTTAACGCCAGCGCCAGCAGCGCAAAACGCATGCAGTGCGCCAGGGCGCCGTGCTGGCGCGGGTGGGCGGGGCGGCTCACCATGGTTCTGCCGTCTAGTTGCGCATGGGCCGCGGTGCATAACGCGGCGCGATGTAGGGCCTTGGCGGGAGGAAGGGAATCGCCGTGGGCGCCGCCACTTCTTCTTCCGCCAGGGCGAGAAACACATCGCCCGTATCCGCATAGGGCGTGGGCATCAGGTCCAAGGGGAACCCGGCAACACCAGCCATGGCGAGCAAGGTCATGCCTGTGAACGGCACGGAGGAGACAGGCAGCGCGGCAGTGACGGTGCCGGTGGTCTTGTTGACGATCTGTCCGCAGCAGGTGGAGGCCAGGGCAAATTGGGCGGCATTGGGCCCGGTCAGGCGGTAGCCGGTAAAGCTCACCGATTTGCCGGTCCCCGGGGTTGCGGTGTTGAACACGGCGGTGCTGCCGGGATCGGCCACCAGGCTGACACCGGCCGGGCTGCCCTTGAGCGACACGAGGGTGGCGGCGGTGGTTCCGTCGTAGGTTTTCGTCACTTCAGGGAACACCAGCATGCGCTGGGTCAGCGTGGCCCCGCCGGTCAGGGTGAATTTGGACGAATAGTCGGTTGGCGTGGTGTAGGCGACCGGGTTGTAGGTGACGCTGACCGGTGCGTTGGTGACGGCCCAGGCCGGCGCGAGGGAGTTGAATATGACGGTACCGCCGGCCACGCCCGGCCCGGTGCCGTCGGTGTCCGCGCTGAGCGTCAGGCCGCGTGGCAAACCCAGGCTGCGGTCGGCGATCAGGGTGCCGTTTGTGAGAGTGAGGGCACCGGCGAGATTCAGGTTGTTGGCGGCGCACATCATGATGTTGCCATCTGTCGCTGTCATGGCCGCATTCTTGTTCACGTCGCGGCCAGCGGCGAGCAGGATGCTTCCGCGGGTTGTGCTGATCGCTGCATTCACGTTGATGTCACGCCCACAGCACACCACAAGACTCCCGTCCACGGCTGTGATCGCGGCGTTGATGTTGACGTCTCGATCAGCGTTCAGAGTCAGAGTAGTGGGCCGCGTCCCCGGCACTGCAGTCCAGCTGACCACATCATTGACAAAGATGTCGCCGTTGCCGACACCCGGCATCGTGGTGATCGTGACGTTGTTGTTCACCAGTTGGCCCGAGAGTGTCACGCCAGAGATATTGCCGCCTGGGCCAATGATGAAGTCCTGAGGGTCGATCAGCCAGGTCCCCATCAAGCCCAACGGCGCGCTGGTGGTGACACGCACGCCGTCGTTAATCATGACTTTTGCTGCCGAAGTCTCGATAAAGCCGCCATTGCCGCCGTTGGGCGCGCTGGCGTCCAGCGTGCCGCCCACGTTCATGGTGCCCGTTTCCATGTCTCCCAGCAACAGGATGGTGCCGTTGCGGCTGCCAATGGTCTGTGCCTGAACCACACCGGTATTGTTGACGGCGGTGTGCAGCAGGCTGCCCGCTGCCTGGGTTGTCATCAGCACCTTGCCGCCGTCGGCGCGTATCATGCCGCCGTTGTCGACCAGCGCGTTGACTGCGCCCTGGGTCACCGAGACATTGAGCATCCCGTCGCCCGCCAGATCGAGTGTGGCCGCCTGGCCGCCGGCCAGTGCCACGGTTCCCAGGCGCGCCGTGATCACGCCCTGGTTGATCACGGTTTTGCCCATCAGGGCCACATAGCCGCCATCGGCGGCGTTGATCGTGCCCTGGTTGACCACTGAGCCGCTTCCAGCGTTGCTGAAGCTGTAGTCGCCGGACATGAATTTGGCATCACTCAGGCTCATGGTGGTTGCGACCAGGCCGCCGACGTTGACTTGCGCTCCGCTGCCAAACAGCACGCCGTTGGGGTTGAGCAGGAACACCTTGCCGTTGGCCGACAGGTTGCCGAGGATGCTGGAGGGGTCCGCACCCAGCACGCGGTTCAGCGCGACCGACGTGCTGCCCGGCTGTACAAACTGCACGGTCTGACCGGCTGCAATGCCGAAGCTTTGCCAGTTGATCACCGCGCTGGACGTGGATTGCTGGATGGTCGTGGTCGATGCCGTGCTGGTGATGGTGGCCGCACCGGCTGCCACCGCGCCCTGGGTGGGCAGGGCGTGGGCGATGGTCCCGAAAGACAGCATCAGACAGGCCGGCAGCAGGCTCAGCGCAAAGCGGGGGCGGCTAATCCCGGTGCCGGCGCTGGACGACTTTTCCCGGCCTGTGCCTGCCGCGTTTTCGGCGACGGCGACGCAGGTGCCCGAGCTCTTGCTCCAGATGGTTCTGTAAATATGGTTCATGGGGTGTCCTTCAAAGCAGGTGGTAAGGCGGGGCGGCGTTCTGCGTTCAGAAATACTTGATAGCCTGGATCCAGAAGCGTCCGGATTTGTCCGGCGCCGCTGTGGCGGCCGAGTTGCCGAGCTTGCGTGCGTAGTAGGTCCTGATGGCGAAATTGCCCGGGTCGCCCCAGGTCAGGCCCACGCCATAGGCGCCGAGGCTGCGTTGGTTGTCGCCGGTCGCCCAGGGCTTTTTGTTGATGGTCACAGTGCCGGCATCCACGAAGCCAATCAGGTGAACCTGCCCGGGCAGGCTTTCCGGTTTCGGCAGCAGCTGGCGGGCTTCCAGGGTCACCAGGTAGCCCTGGTCGCCAAAGGCTTCCCCTTGCGGGTAGGCCCTGACGCCGTCCATGCCGCCCAGCACCATTTTTTCGGAGGCATCCAGGTTTTTCGAGGCCAGCTGTCCGTTGATGCCGGCATACAGGGACAGGGTGTCCGTCATGCGCTGCAACCGGCTGGCACTGAAGGCGAGCTTGCCGTAAGAGCCATTGGTGCGGGCGCTGGCCGCATCGGCCGCCAGCGCGGCCGGGGTTTCGATGTCCAGGTTGCCCGCGGACAGCCCGAGTGAAAAAGCGTTGACGCCGCCACCGCCCAGGTTGTCCCGGTGGTTGCCATACAGGCTCGCGGTGAGGACGTTGGCCTTCTTGTCGGTCACCGAGGGGAAGACGTCGATACGGTCCTGGAAGGTCCGGTGGTCGTAGTTGAGCCCGGCGTTGAGGTTGGTGTTGCGTGAGCGGATCAGCGGATAACTGCCGTAGACGCTGGCGACTTCGGCCGTACCGTTGGCCTGCAGCGGGGCAAATTCCTTGCCCAGTTCATAGGCGAGCCGGCTGTAGGCGATACCCGCCGTGGCTTTGCCGAACTGCATCTGGTAGGAGGCGCGGCCGTAGTTGAGCCCCGAGCCCGAGGTCACTGCGCGCAGGCTCAGGACGTCGGCCTGACCCAGCAGGTTGTTGATGTTGACCGTGCCGCCCAGACGGTATTCGCCGGTGTAATAGTTGCCGGCGTTGTCCACGTCAACGCTGCCGCTGACGCGTTTGCCCGGCGTGATGTCGACCACCAGGTCGGAGCTGCCGGGCGTCTCGCCGGGCACCAGGGTGGACTTGATGTTGACGCCCGGAATGTCCGACAGCAGCAGCAGCCGGCTCTCCAGCGTGTCGTTGGTGATGGCGTCGCCGCTGTTGACGCCGCCCAGAATGTTGCGGACCAGCGCATCGGACAGGTTGGTCTGGTTGTTCAGGACGATTTTTCCGTATTGCCCTTCGCTGACCGCAATCGTGAGGATGTTGTTGCTGGCGTTTTGGGCCGGCAGGTAGGCGCGGGCCACGAAGTAGCCGTTTTTCCGGTAGTGGGCGGTGATACGCCCGGCCATGGCCTGCAAGTCGCCCAGCGTCAGTTCGGTATTGGGTACAAAACCCGTCAGTGCCAGCAGTTCGGCCTCGGAAAACGCGCGGGCGCCTGTCACCTGCAGGCTTTTCACCAGGATTTTGGCCGTGCTGGGCGCGGACCGGGCCGGTGCCGGGCCTTCCTGGATACGGATCTCGGGCGCCGCTTTTTGCGGCGCCGGCGTGGGGGGGAGCTGCTGGAACTGGCTTCCCGCACCGGGAAGCTGTTGGGCCAGCAGCTGCTGGCTCAGCACCAGCAGCGCGACCGGGAGTACGCCTTTGGCGAGAACCGCGGGGAGCGATGTGCCCCGGTGCCTGCGGTTGCCGGGGGAGACTGAGGGAAAGCGCTCTGGGGTCATGGTGGTTACCTGTAAGTTCCACCCATGGTGATTGAAACTTTTGTTGTAAAACGTAGGACACCAAGCTAGCAAAGTGTGAGCATATCACTAAAGTGATAATTAAATTACTAATCAGTAATATTGATTAATTTGATATTTCATCAAATTTTAGGGCGTCGCGCGCCATCCCTGCAGCAAGGAAGCAAAGAGGATCTGGGGGAGCGCGGCCCGCAGGCACGCGATGCGGCGAAGCTCAGGCCGGGGTGTAGGCCAGGCGGACGTAGATGGGCGCGTAAGCCTCGGCCTGGGTCACGTCGATCAGGCCTTCCTTGGACAGCTCGAGCAGGGCGATGAAGGTGACCACCAGCACCGGCATGCCGCGTGCCGGCTCGAACAGGTGCTCGAACTCGACGAACTTCTGGCCCTGCAGTTTGCGCAGCACGATGCTCATGTGTTCGCGCACCGAGAGTTCTTCCCGGCTGATCACATGGTGTTGCACCAGTTTGGCGCGCTTGACGATGTCGCGCCAGGCCTCCTGCAGATCGACCAGGGTGACATCCGGAAAACGCGGCTGCAGCGCTTGCTCCACGTAGACCTGGGCGCGCAGGAAGTCGCGGCCGTACTGCGGAATCTCGTTGAGCTGGTGCGCGGCCAGCTTGATCTGTTCGTACTCGAGCAGGCGGCGGACCAGTTCGGCGCGCGGGTCCTCCGGCTCCTGGCCGTCGGCGACTTTTTTCGGCGGCAGCAGCATGCGCGACTTGATCTCGATCAGCATGGCCGCCATCAGCAGGTACTCAGCCGCCAGCTCGAGGTTGGTGCTGCGGATTTCGTCCACATAGACCAGGTACTGGCGCGTGACCGCCGCCATCGGGATGTCCAGGATGTTGAAGTTCTGCTTGCGGATCAGGTAGAGCAGCAAGTCCAGCGGGCCTTCGAAGGCTTCCAGGAAGACCTGCAGCGCGTCCGGCGGGATGTACAGGTCCTGCGGCATGGCGAACAGCGGCTCGCCGTACAGCCTGGCCAGCGCCACCTGGTCGATCACGCCCGGCATGCCGGGCAGGGCCAGCAGGCTGTCGGGCTGGCCGGGCTCGGACGGGGAGGGTGGCAATTCGGTGATGCTGGACATGGCGGTTGTGGCCCCGGGCTTTCAGTTGCTATCAAAAAAATAGCTGCTGACGCTCGTCCAGCAAGGGCTGGAAGCCTTTTTGACCATCAATTGCGGGCTACTTGCTGTTCGGGTGGCCGCTGGTGCCGTAAACGTAGGGCTGCTGCGGCACGGCGGCGTCCTGGTAGTCGGCCTGTTCGGACAGGTCCAGCTTCTTGTCCCACCAGATGGCGCGGCCCTGGCGCTGCTCGGCTTCCAGCGTCGGCTTGCTGGCCTTGAGTTCTTCGATGAAGCTGGTGACTTCCGAGGTGTAGTGCGGCCGGGCGAAGATGGACATGGGATTAAACTGCCTGAAGCTGAAGTTGGCTGATTTTACCGGGGACCGCCATGCACCTGCCTTTTTTTGCTTTCTGCGGGAAAGCGGCGCCGGCGTCCCTGCGTTTCACAAGGGGTTTCCTGCTCATGGGACTGTTGTCGGCCCTGCTGGGCCTGGTGGGTTGTGACGCCCAGCGTATTGCCGAACTCGAGGAGGGTGTGGCCACCGAGGCCGACGTGCGCGCCAGATTTGGTGAACCTGAAAAGATCTGGGGCGCCGCCGACCTGGCCGGCATCCCGTTTCCGGGCGCGGCGGCCCAGCCCGGCGCCCGCACCTTCGAATACAACCGCCAGCCCCAGGGCCAGGTCAACTACATGATCACCATAGGCCCGGACGGCAGGATGAGCGCCCTGCGCCAGGTCCTCACGTCGCAGAACTTCGCGCTGGTGCTGCCCGGCATGCCCATGGAGCAGGTGCGCAAGATGCTCGGCAAGCCGATGAAAACCACGCCGATGGCGTTGCAGCGCGAGACCCATTACGAGTGGCGCTACAGCGACGGGCCGAACACGCCGCGGATTTTCCGGGTCGAATTCGACAGCGACCTGAAGGTCTTGCGCACCGGGTCGGTGCCCGACGAAAGCCAGCCCGGCGTCAACGGCAACGTGACCTGACGCAAAAAAATGAGCTGAATCGGCCTGCAGACCTTTGTTGACAAGCGCGAGCAGCTATCAGTTTGATAGCGTTTCAGGCTTCCTCGATTTTCGCCAGAAAGCCGGAGCGCTCCATCACGTGGCGCGGCTGGGCGTTCAGGCCGGCCATCACCAGGCGCCCCCCGCGCATCACGACGGCCTTGTGCAATTGCCCCAGCACATCCAGCCCCGAGGCATCCAGCGACTGCAGTGACTGCGCATCGAGCCGCACCAGCAGGCCGCGCGGCGCGCTTTCGACCGCCGACAGGATGGGGTCGATCTTGGCGACCGCGCCGAAAAACAGCGAGCCGTAGAGCTGGAAATGAATCGCGTCGTCGCTGCGCGCGGTTTCCACCACCTGGAACAGGGTGCTCATGCGCCGCACGAACAACACGCAGGCCAGCAGCAGGCCGACCTGCAGCGCCACCGTGAGGTCGAACACGACGGTCAGGAAGAAGGTGCCCAGCATCAGCAGCCGGTAGTGGCTGCTGTACTGACGCATCAGCGCAAACTCGCGCCACTCGCCCATGTTCCAGGCCACATGAATCAGCAGCCCGGCCAGCACTGCCAGCGGCACATGCATGGCCAGTGGCGCTGCGGCCAGCACGATCAGCGCCAGAATCAGCGCATGCACCAGCCCGGCGACCGGCGAGGTCGCGCCGGAGCGCACATTGGTGACGGTGCGGGCAATCGTGCCGGTGGCCGGCATGCCGCCGAAAAAGGGGACGACAAAGTTGGCCACGCCCTGGGCCATCAGTTCCTGGTTCGGGTCGTGTTTGGGCTGGCCCGAGAGCTGGTCGGCCACCCGCGCACACAGCAGCGATTCGACCGCTCCCAGCATGGCAATCGTCAGCGTCGGCGCGAACAGCAGGCGCACCGTTTCCCATGAAAAGTCCGGCAGCGCAAACGCCGGCAGGGCGCGCGGAATGCCGCCGAAACGCGAACCTATGGTCTCGACCGGCAGGTTCAGGAAAAACGCAAACGCCGTCAGTGTGACCAGCGCCACGATGGGCCCGGGCACGCGCGATGCCGCGCGGGTGGCGCGCAGCAGTTGCACGCCTTCGACCGCCTGCACCACCCTGGCCAGCCGCGCCGCCAGGCCGGTGCTGGCCGCATCGCGTGGCGCAAACAGTTTGGGCCACAGGATCAGTCCGAGGAAACACACCAGGCCCAGGCCCAGCGCGTAAGCATTGAGGGAGCCCAGGTTCAGGCTGATGGCCTTGATCTGCGAGAAAAAGTCCGCCGGCATTTTCGCGATGTCCAGGCCCAGCAATTCCTTGAGCTGCGACAGCGCAATCAGCACGGCAATGCCGTTGGTGAAGCCGACCACGATGCTGACCGGCACATACCGCACCAGCGTGCCCATCTTGAACAGGCCCAGCACAAACAGCAGCACGCCGGCGCAGGCGGTGGAGATCAGCAGGTTGGGCAGGCCGTAACGCTCGACAATGCCGTAGACGATCACGATGAAGGCGCCGGCCGGACCGCCGATCTGCACGGCCGAGCCGCCCAGCAGCGAGATCAATCCACCGGCGATGATGGCGGTCCAGATGCCGGCCTGCGGCGACAGGCCCGAGGCAATCGCAAAAGCCATGGCCAGCGGCAGCGCGACGATGCCGACGGTCAGGCCCGCGCCGAAGTCCTTGCCGAAGCGCTCACGCGTGTAGCCTTTCAGGGCAGACAGCAGGCGGGGGCGAAAAGGGGCCAGGTAAGCGGGCAGATTCATCGGAAAATACAGATTGTCCGCGCCCTGCATCCTGCAACTGTGGGATGGTCAGGCGGCAAGCCCCTTGGTAAAGTGCGTGGTGGCCTGACGACACAGGCCGGATTTCAAACTGCTGATGCCTATCTTAAGCCGCTGCCCTGCTTTTCATGCACCTTTTTCTCCATCGGCTGACCCTGGTTTTTTCCTGTCCTGAACTGCGCGGCGGCACGGCCGGCCGCCGGCGCGCGGCGCTGTGGCTGCTGCTGGCGGCAGTGCTGCTGGCGCTTGCCGGGCCGCTTCAGGCGCAGACGGGTGCGACGGCGGCGTGGCAATGGATGGGCCCGCACGGCAATGGCATGGTCCTGATCGACGCTTCGGGCCAGCAGACCATCGATCACATCTGGCAACGCTTCGAACGTGGCGAGGGCTCGGCGGCCCAGCCGGATCGCATCATGCCGACGGGCGGGCCGGCCTCGATGTGGTACCAGCTCAGCCTGCCGGTGGTCACCGTTGCCACCTCGCGCGTGCTGACCGTGCCACACCCCGGCATGAACCGGGTCGAGCTGTACCGGCCCGGCGAGGCCGGCGCCTGGCATGCCGAATATTCGGGTGACTCGATCGCCGTCGCCCGCTGGCCGCTGCGTTATCTGCACCCGGCCTTCGAGTTCGTGCAGCAGCCCGGCGAGGCCCGCCCGAGCTACCTGCGCGTGCAGCACAGCCATCCCATCAATGTGCGCTGGACGCTCTGGAATACGCGTGAATTCCAGGAGTCCAGCAAACACTGGCATCTTCTGCTGGGCGCCTACCTGGGGTTGGTGGTGCTGGTGATGCTGCTGTGTGTGGTCAATGCCTGGACCTGGCGCGATTCCATCCATTCCTGGTACGCCGCCTACGTGGCGGTGGTCGCGCTCGGCCAGTTGTCGCTGACCGGCCTGACGGGCGAGTATTTCTGGCCGAACAACCCCTGGTGGAACGATGTGGCCTCCAATGTGCTGCCGATTGCCGGCGCGGCGCTGGGCCACCTGTTCATGCGCGAACTGGTGGTGGAACGCGGCGAACGCTGGGCCACCCACCTGATGCTGGCCATGGCTGCGGCCGGTGCCGCGCTGGCGCTGGGCTTCATCTTTTTCGGCCGTGACCCGTTTTTTGCGATCACCGGGCCCTACTACATTGGCAGTTTTGTGATCTATCTCGGCGTGGCGCTCTGGTACGCCTGGCGCATCCCGCGAGTCGGCCTGTGGATACTTGCCGGCATCCTCGCCTTGCTGGCCGGCGCCCTGTTCCCGGTGCTGCGCAACATGCAACTGGTGCCGATGTCCTTCTGGACGCAGTACGGCGCGCAGATCGGCGCGGCGGTCGAGATACCGCTGCTGCTGATTGCGCTCTATCTGCGCAGCCGCGAACGGCGCGACAACCAGCTGCGGGTCGGCGCGCTGTCGCGGGTGGACCCGCTCACCGGCGCAGTCAACCACCGCGTCATGCTGGACCGGCTCGAACACCTGCTGCACCACCAGCAGCGCGACCCCGAGACCGGTGTGGTGCTGCGCGTGCGCATCGCCAACATCCAGGAGATCCGTGCCGACTACGGCCTGCAGGTGGCGCAGACCGCGCTGGTTCATGCCGGCGCCTGCATCACCCACGTGATCCGCGAAGGCGACACCGTGGCGCGCCACCGCGATGGCGATTTCGTGGTGATTCTCGAGGGCCACTTCACGCGCGACCAGGTCGCGGAAATCGGCCAGCGGCTGATTGCACGCGGACTGGCGCCCAGCGACATCCTGCCGCCCGGCGCGGTGCTGCAACTCAAGGTGGCGGTCGCGGCCAAACCTTTCCAGGCCCAGGCGGTGGCGCCGCTGCTGCAGACCCTGGAGGCGGCGGTCAACGAACTCGCCGCGCGACCGGGCAAGGCCCTGCGCTTTGTCGCCTGATCGCGGGCTGGGCCTGCCTTAGCGAACCCGCATGCCGGGCAAAGCGCCGGCCACCGGCTCCAGCACGTAAATGCCCGGCTGCGCCTTGTCGTCGGCATGGCTGGCGGCCAGCACCATGCCTTCGCTGATGCCGAACTTCATCTTGCGCGGCGCCAGGTTGGCCACCATCACCGTGTGTTTGCCGATCAGGTCTGCGGGCTTGTAGCTGGACGCGATGCCGCTGAAGACGTTGCGGTTGGTGCCCTCGCCGACATCCAGCGTCAGGCGCAGCAGCTTGGTCGAGCCTTCCACCGCTTCGCAGTTGACGATCAGCGCGATGCGCAAATCGATCTTGCTGAAGTCGTCGATGCTGATGGTGGGGGCCATCTCCTCGCCGCCGGGCCGCCCCAAGGCGAGGCCGGCCCCCCCGGGGGGCAGGGAGGACGCGTGAGCGCCGACCGTGGGGGTCGATTTTTTCTCGCCTCCGGGCGCTATGGATTCGATAGCTGTCTGCGCTTGCTCCGCCTGGGCTGGAGGCTCGAACAATGCATCGAGTTGCTTGATGTCGACGCGTTGCATCAGGTGCTGGTAATCGCCGATCAGGTGGCCGCCGCCCAGCCGGGCGCCGGCATCGGCAAAACCCAGTGGGGCGATCTTCAGGAAGCCCTCGACCTGCGCCGCCAGCCCTGGCAGCACCGGCTTGAGGTAAATCGTGAGCAGGCGAAAAGCCTCGATGCAGACGGTGCAGACATCCTGCAGGCGCGCATCCATGCCTTCCTTCTTGGCCAGTTCCCAGGGCTTGTTCTGGTCCACGTAGGCGTTGACGCGGTCGGCCAGCAGCATGACCTCGCGCGATGCCTTGGCGAATTCCCGGAATTCATACAGCGACGTGACATTGTCTTTCTGGTCGGCGAGCACCGACAGCAGCGCGTCGCCATCGGCCGAGACTTCACCCAGCTTGCCGGCAAAACGTTTGGCGATGAAGCCCGCGGCCCGGCTGGCAATATTGATGTACTTGCCGACCAGGTCGCTGTTGACCCGCGCCATGAAGTCATCGGCATTGAAGTCGATGTCTTCGTTACGCGCATTGAGCTTGGCGGCCAGGTAATAACGCAGCCACTCGGGGTTCATGCCCAGGCTCAGGTACTTGAGCGGGTCCAGGCCGGTGCCGCGGCTCTTGCTCATCTTCTCGCCGTTGTTCACGGTGAGAAAGCCGTGCACAAACACATTGTCGGGTGTCTTGCGGCCGCTGAAATGCAGCATGGCCGGCCAGAACAGGGTGTGGAAGGTGACGATGTCCTTGCCGATGAAGTGGTACTGCTCCAGCCCGGGGCTGGCCATGTAGGCGTCGTAATCCTCACCCCGTTTTTCGAGCAGGTTTTTCAGCGAGGCGAGGTAACCGACCGGTGCGTCCAGCCACACATAAAAATACTTGCCCGGCGCGTCGGGAATCTCAATGCCGAAGTAAGGCGCGTCCCGGCTGATGTCCCAGTCGCCCAGGCCTTCGCTCTGGCTGCCGTCGGGATTCGTGCGGACGCTGAACCACTCCTTGACCTTGTTGGCGACTTCGGGTTGCAGCTTGCCGTCCTGCGTCCAGTTTTCAAGAAAGTCCACGCAGCGCTGGTCTGACAGCTGGAAGAAAAAATGCTCCGAATTCTTGAGCACCGGCGTTGCGCCCGACAAGGCTGAATACGGGTTGATCAGATCCGTGGGCGCATACACCGCGCCGCAGTTTTCGCAGTTGTCGCCGTACTGGTCCTTGGTTCCGCACTTGGGACAGGTGCCCTTGATGTAGCGGTCCGGCAGGAACATGTTTTTTGCGGCGTCGAAGAACTGCTCGATGGTCCTGGTCGAAATCAGGCCAGCCATCTTGAGGTCGCGGTAGATCTGCCGGGCGAGCTCGTGGTTTTCGGGGGCGTCGGTCGAATGCCAGTTGTCGAAGCTGATGTGGAAGCCGTCGAGGTAGGGCTTGCGTCCGGCAGCGATGTCGGCCACGAACTGCTGCGGCGTCTTGCCGGCTTTTTCGGCAGCGATCATGATGGGCGCGCCGTGCGCGTCGTCGGCGCCGACAAAATTCACCGCATGGCCCTGCATCCTCTGGAAGCGCACCCAGATGTCGGCCTGGATGTATTCCATGATGTGGCCGATGTGGAAATTTCCGTTGGCGTAGGGCAGGGCGGTGGTGACAAAGAGGCGGCGCTGGGACATAGGGGGGCTTTGTGGCTTTGGGGGCTAACCGGCGATTTTAAGTCGGCCCGGCGCAAAATCCCGGGCCAATCCCCCATGGCCCCCGGGTTTGGTGCGCGGCGTTAGACTTGTCGCCAAGTACGCAGGCCGGCCCGGCCTTGTCAGATTTACCCGGAGACTTTCCCCCATGGCAGTAGAACAACAGGCCATCCTGAGCGCCCTGCAAGGCGTGCTGGACCCCAACACCGGCAAGGATTTTGTCAGCAGCAAAGCGCTCAGGAACCTGCAGGTCAGCGGTGATGATGTGGCTTTCGACGTCGAACTCGGCTACCCGGCGAAAAGCCAGCTCGCCGGTATCCGCAAGCTGCTGATCAATGCCGCCAAAGGCGTGGCCGGTGTAGGCAATGTGTCGGTCAACGTCAGTTTCAAAATTGCCAGCCACAGCGTGCAGCGCGGCGTGCAACTGCTGCCCAACGTGAAGAATATCGTGGCCGTGGCCTCCGGCAAGGGCGGCGTCGGCAAAAGCACCACCGCCGTCAACCGGGCGCTGGCGCTGGCTGCCGAAGGCGCCAGCGTCGGCCTGCTCGACGCCGACATCTACGGCCCCAGCCAGCCCATGATGATGGGCATCGAGGGCCGGCCCGAAAGTGTGGACGGCAAAAACATGGAGCCGATGGAGAACTACGGCCTGCAGGTGATGTCCATCGGTTTCCTGGTGGCGCAGGATGAAGCCATGATCTGGCGCGGCCCGATGGCCACGCAGGCGCTGGAGCAGTTGCTGCGCCAGACCAACTGGAAAGACCTGGACTACCTGATCGTCGACATGCCGCCCGGCACCGGCGACATCCAGCTCACCTTGAGCCAGCGTGTGCCCATGACCGGCGCGGTCATTGTCACCACGCCGCAGGACATCGCCTTGCTCGACGCCAAGAAGGGCATCAAAATGTTCGAGAAGGTCGGTGTGCCTATCCTGGGCATTGTCGAGAACATGGCGGTGCACATCTGCAGCCAGTGCGGCCATGCCGAACACATCTTCGGCGAGGGCGGCGGCAAGAAGATGGCGGCCGACTACAACATGGACTACCTGGGCGCCTTGCCGCTGGACATGCAGATCCGCCTGCAGGCCGACAGCGGCCGGCCCACCGTGGTGGCCGACCCCGATGGCGAGGTGGCGGGCATCTACAAGGCTGTCGCGCGCCAGGTGGCGATCACCATCGCCGCCAAGGCCAAGGACTTTTCCAGCAAGTTCCCGAGCATCAAGATCTCCAAAGACACCTGAGTCCAGGCCTGCCCATGACGACCTCCGGCTTCCTGCTGCAGTCGCCCTCCGCCGATGGGGTGGCGCGGCCCTGCATCGATGTCGCGGTGCTGATGCGGCGCGAGCGTATCGACAATGCCTGGCAGCCCTGGCGCTGGTCGCTGGCCGACATCGTGCCGCATGAGCCCGGCTTCGGCGCGCAGCCGCGCCTGCTGCTCAAGGACGGGCGCGAAGAGCGCTGGTTGCACCCGGGCTTGCGCGTCGAGCTGTTTACCGACGATGCCGAGGGTTACTACCTCAACGCCACCACGCAGCAGCCCTGCTTCTGGGTGATGTGGCGCATGGAGGAAGAAGCCACGCTGGCCGACGAGCCGGTCGCCGTGCCGCAAACCGTGACCTTGAGCTACCACGACGCGGGGCGCTGGCTCGATGCCCAGGAAACCGTCGAGCAGGTGCCCGCGCCGGCGGACGTGGTGCAGTGGCTGCGGGATTTTGTGGACGCCCACCATGTGCTCGAAGCAAAACGGCGGCAGCGGCCGCAGAGCTTCCAGCCCTTGCAGGACCGCTTCGGCAACCCGGCACGCGTGAGCACCGGCAAGACGCGCGGGGGCCCCGGCCATGGCTGAGGACGAGCCGCGCGGCTTCCTGGGGCGCTGGTCGCGCCGCAAGGCCGACGCGCTGCAGGGCAAGCCGCTGGCCGAACCTGTGCCAGCGGCGCCCGTGCCGGCCGCTGCGGCGCCACTGGCGGTCCCGCCCGGCGAGGCGGAGCCGAAAGCTGCGTCGGCAGCGGACGTGGCCGAGCCCGAAAAGATCATGTCGCTCGACGACGTGAAGCTGTTGACCAAAGACTCCGACTTCAAGCCCTTCATGGCCGGCAATGTCGCGCCGGCAGTGCGCAACGCGGCGATGAAAAAGCTGTTCGCCGATCCGCACTTCAACATCATGGACGGGTTGGACATCTACATCGACGACTATTCAAAGCCCGACCCGATTCCCGAGGCCATGCTCAGGCAGATGAACGGCTCCAGGTTTCTCAATCTGTTTGCCGATGACGAAAATGCCGAAGCCGGCAAAAGCCCCGCGACGGCCTCACCGCGGGAAAGTGCGCATGATGCCGCAGACCAAACCGTGGCACAGTCCCGTGAAGACCCGGACGCAAGCCGTCCGGACCTGACTCCCCCCGACCATTCGAGCCAACCCGAGCCGTCTCCCGGCTCCGGCGCCAGCCAAGAAGACCATGCCGACACTGATTTGCGACTGCAACCAGACCATGCCGCTCCAGCCCCAGGCGCTGGGCGCGGCACTCAATGAATCCCTGACGCTGCATTCGGCACTGTGCCGGCGCGAAGCCGGCGCCTTCCAGAAAGCTGTCCAGTCGGGCGATGACGTGGTGGTGGCCTGCACCCAGGAAAAACGCCTGTTCGCCGAAGTCGCGCAACAGACGCAGGGCGTCACCTCCGTCATCAAGTTCGTCAACATCCGCGAAACCGGTGGCTGGAGCAAGGATGCTTCGGGCGCGATGCCCAAAACTGCCGCGCTGCTGGCTGCGGCCCACCTGCCCGATGCCGAACCTGTGGCGACGGTCACCTACAAGAGTGCGGGCCGCCTGCTCATCGTCGGCGCAGTGGACCTGGCCGAGCAGGTCGCGGCGCTGCTGGCCGACACGCTGGATGTGACGATTTTTGCGCAAGGTGTGTCCGGCCAGGCGCCTGCGGGCTTTCCCGCCCAGGAGCGCCGCTATCCGGTCATCAGCGGCACCGGCCTGAAACTCAAAGGCTGGCTGGGGGCTTTCGAGGCGAGTTGGGACAAGAGCAATGCCATCGATCTGGACCTGTGCACGCGTTGCAATGCCTGCGTGGCCGTGTGTCCGGAAGGCGCGATCGACCTGAGCTACCAGGTCGACAGCAGCAAGTGCAGGTCGCACCGCGATTGCGTGGCGGTCTGCAAGGTCGCCGGTGCGATCGATTTCGGCCGCGAAGCGCAGGCTGTGTCCGAAGCTTTTGACCTGGTGCTGGACCTGGGCCGCGAACCCCTGATCAGGCTGCACGCCCCGCCACAGGGCTATTTCACCCTTGACATCGCCGGCGGCATCGCATCACCCGGCTTGCTGCCGCTGGTGGTCAAGCTGCGCGACATGGTGGGGGAGTTCGAAAAGCCCAAATTTTTTGCCTACAAACAGAAACTGTGCGCCCACAGCCGCAATGAAACCGTGGGTTGCAACGCCTGTGTCGACATCTGCTCGGCCGGCGCGGTCAGCAGCCAGAAGGAACGCCAGCAGATCGTCGTCAATCCCAATCTGTGCATCGGCTGCGGTGCCTGCACGACGGTTTGCCCGACGGGCGCGCTGACCTATGCCTACCCGCGCGCCAGCGAGCAGGGCGTGCGCCTGAAGACCCTGCTCGGGACCTATGCGAAGGCGGGGGGCCGCCAGGCGACGCTGCTGTTTCACAGCCAGGGCAGCGGCCAGCAGGCCGTCGAGGCGCTGGGCCGCGCCGCGCAGCTCGACAAGGCCGTGCACGGCGTGCCGGCCAGCGTGATCCCCCAGGCCCTGTGGCACACCGCCAGCCTGGGCCTGGATGTCTGGCTCAGCGCCATCGCGTTTGGTGCGTCGCAAGTGGCCGTGCTGGTGACCGACGAGGAAGCGCCGGCTTACCTGGCGGGCCTGGCCGAACAAATGACGGTGGCGCAGGCGGTCATGAACGGCATGGGTTACACCGGTGTGCATTTCCATTTGATACAGGCCGGGACGGCGCAGGCTTCGACCCTGGATGCCGAACTGCAAAAGCTGGCGCTCAACCGTCCACGGCTGCCCGCCATCGCAGCACGTTTTGCGGTGGCACAGGAAAAGCGCAGTACGCTGGACATGGCGCTGGACCACCTGATGACCCAGGCGCCGGCGGCGCTGCCGGAGGCGATCGAGCTGCCGGCCCAAGGCTCGCCCTTCGGCAGTCTGCGGGTCAACAAGGATGCCTGCACCTTGTGCCTGAGTTGTGTCAGTGCCTGCCCGGCGAGCGCATTGCAGGACAACCCGGAGCGGCCCCAGCTGCGCTTCATCGAGAAAAACTGCGTGCAGTGCGGCCTGTGCGCCACGACCTGCCCGGAGGATGCCATCACGCTGGAGCCGCGCCTGCTGCTCACGCCGCAGCGCAAGGAGGCGCGCGTGCTCAACGAGAGCCAGCCCTACCAGTGCATACGCTGCAGCAAACCCTTCGGCACGCTCAAGGCCATCGAATCCATGCTCGGCAAGCTGGCCGGCCATGCGATGTTCCAGGGCCCCGCCGCTGAACGGCTGAAGATGTGCAGCGACTGCCGCGTCATCGACATTTACTCGGCCGACAACGAAATCAAGATCACCGACATCCGCTAAATCCCATGAACCAGCCAGCCCAACTTGTACCGTCCGCGCTGGACGAAGAAACCGCCCGCGCCGAGGTTTATGGCCTGCTCGCCGCGCTGTATTACGCCGCGCCGCCGGCGGAACTGCTGGAAAACATCCGCGTCGCCGTGACCGAGGCGCCGGCTGCGGGCGCGGTGCTGGAGGCTTCGTGGAGCGAACTGGTCGGCGCCGCTCGCCGCCTGTCCAGCGAGGCCATCGCGCGTGAATACGAGGCGCTGTTCGGCGGCGTCGGCAAGCCCGAGGTCTACCTGTTCGGCTCGCACTACCTCAGTGGTTTCCTCAATGAAAAGCCGCTGGCGGCGCTGCGCACCGACCTGGCCGGGCTCGGTCTGGCACGCGACGAAGCCATGCCCGAGACCGAGGATCATTTCGCCTACCTGTGTGAGGTCATGCGTTACCTGATTGCCGGCGACGACGTGGCGGTTGCCAACCTCACACGCCAGCGCGAATTTTTTGCGCGCCATCTTCAGCCCTGGGCGTCGGACCTGTGCGACGCCGTCGGGCGGCATCCCAAAGCCGACTTCTACCGCTGCGCGTCGGCATTCACGCAGGTCTTCATCAGCGTCGAAGCGCAGGGCTTCGACATGCTGGCGTGACGCGCGACGTGCCAGCCGTGGCCCGGCTGCGCGGCATCCGGCGGCGGCGCCTCCTGCCGCGGGCCGACCGATTCTCAGATTGCGACACTTTCGAGCGATTCGGTGGCTGAACGTAAAAACTAAGCATTCTTATTTTCTCCTATCGTTTTCCCCTAATTCCGCTCAGTCATCCGATACAAATCGTTGCCCACCCGGCCGGTCTGACGTAAAGTACAGCTAGGCATTGCGGTGCATAGCGCGCCGGTGCATATATCAGCAAGCTTCCTTGGAGACAGCCATGCAGGACAGCCAGCCAAAACCCTCACGCAGGGGATTTTTCTTCGGCGCCGCCGCCACCGGCGCAGCCGCCGCAGCGGTCGTTGCCCTGCCGGGCGTGCGACTCCCCGAGGCCGCCATCGCCGAGCCCCAACCTGCCCCTGAAAAAGGCGGTGGCTACAAGCTCTCTGAACACGTCAAGCGTTACTACCAGACCACACGCATCTAGGGCCTGGGCCTTTCCCGTTTCCCCCGTTTCCAGTCCACATACACGGAGAGCTCCATGCTGCTCACGAAAAAGCCTCACGGCGTCCATGGCGATCTGGCGCAACGCGCCGGATCCGCACGTTTTGTCCAGAGCCTGTCCCGCGGCCTGTCGAATGCCCTGCCCACCATGGACAGGCGCGCCTTCCTGCGCCGGTCCGGTCTCGGCGTCGGCGTCGGCCTGGCGGCGACCCAGCTGACGCTGGTCAAGAAAGCCAAAGCCGCCACGCCCGGAGCGGGTGACGGCACCGGAAAAATCGAGGTCAAGCGCACGGTCTGTACCCATTGCTCGGTGGGCTGCGCGGTGGATGCGGTGGTCGAAAACGGGGTCTGGGTGCGCCAGGAGCCGGTGTTTGATTCCCCGATCAACCTCGGTGCACATTGCGCCAAGGGCGCGGCGCTGCGCGAGCACGGCCACGGCGAATACCGCCTGCGTTATCCGATGAAACTGGTCAACGGCAAGTACGAACGCATCAGCTGGGACACGGCGCTCAACGAGATCAGCGCGCGCATGCTGGAGCTGCGCAAGGCCAGTGGCCCGGATTCCGTCTACTGGGTCGGCTCCTCGAAGCACAACAACGAGCAGGCCTACCTGATGCGCAAGTTCGTGAGCTTCTGGGGCAGCAACAACACAGACCACCAGGCGCGCATCTGCCACTCCACCACGGTGGCCGGTGTGGCCAACACCTGGGGCTACGGCGCCATGACCAACTCGTACAACGACATGCAGAACAGCAAGTGCGCGTTGTACATCGGCTCCAACGCCGCGGAAGCGCACCCCGTCAGTCTCCTGCACATGCTGCACTCCAAGGAAACCGGCTGCAAGATGGTCGTGGTGGACCCGCGCTTCACGCGCACCGCTGCCAAGGCCGATGAATATATCCGCATCCGTTCAGGCTCGGATATCCCCTTCCTGTTCGGCATGCTGTACCACATCTTCAAGAACGGCTGGGAAGATACCAAGTACATCAACGACCGTGTTTACGGCATGGAGAAGGTCAAGGCCGATGTGATGGCCAAGTGGACGCCGGACAAGGTCGAAGAGGCCTGCGGTGTGCCGGAAGCCAAGGTTTACATGGCTGCGGAAATGATGGCCAAGAACCGGCCCTCGACCATTGTCTGGTGTATGGGCCAGACCCAGCACACCATTGGCAACGCCATGGTGCGCGCCTCCTGCATCCTTCAGCTGGCCCTGGGCAACGTGGGTGTCTCCGGCGGCGGCGCCAACATCTTCCGCGGTCACGACAACGTGCAGGGCGCGACCGACGTGGGCCCGAATCCCGATTCACTGCCCGGCTACTACGGCCTGGCGGAGGGCTCCTGGAAACATTTCGCCAAGACCTGGGGCGTGGACTTCGACTGGATCAAGGGACGCTACGCTTCCCCCGCCATGATGGGCAAGCCCGGCATCACGGTGTCACGCTGGATCGACGGCGTGCTGGAGAAAAACGAGTTCATCGACCAGGACCCCAATCTGCGCGCCTGTGTGTTCTGGGGCCATGCGCCCAACTCCCAGACGCGTGGCCTGGAAATGAAGCGCGCGATGGACATGCTGGACCTGCTGGTGGTGATCGATCCCTATCCGTCGGCCACTGCGGCCATGGCGGCGATGCCCGGCAAGGCGGAAGACCTGAACCCCAACCGGGCGGTGTACCTGCTGCCGGCGGCGACCCAGTTCGAGACCAGCGGTTCGGTGACGGCGTCCAACCGGTCCATCCAGTGGCGCGAAAAAGTGATCGAGCCGCTGTGGGAAAGCCGCAGCGACCACATGATCATGCACCAGCTCGCCGAGAAATTCGGCTTTGCCAAGGAGCTGTCGAAGAACTACAAGATGCAGAAGGTCAAGGGCATGGACGAACCCGTGCCGGAAGACATCCTGCGCGAGATCAACAAATGCGTGTGGACCATCGGTTACACCGGGCAAAGCCCCGAGCGCCTGAAGGCGCACATGCGCAACATGCACATGTTCGATGTCAAGACGCTCAGGTCCAAGGGCGGCAAGGACAAGGAAACCGGCTATGACACAACGGGCGACTATTTTGGTCTGCCATGGCCGTGCTGGGGCACCCCGGAGCTCAAGCATCCCGGCTCGCCCAATCTGTATGACACCTCCAAACACGTCATGGATGGCGGCGGCAATTTCCGGGCGAACTTCGGCGTTGAAAAAGATGGCGTCAACCTGCTGGCCGAGGATGGGTCGCACTCCAAGGGCGCCGATCTGCAGACCGGCTACCCCGAACTCGATCACCTGCTGCTCAAAAAGCTCGGCTGGTGGGATGAACTGACCGAAGCCGAGAAAGCTGCGGCCGAAGGCAAAAACTGGAAGACCGACCCCTCAGGCGGCATGATCCGGGTGTTCATGCAGGGGCATGGCTGCCATCCCTTCGGCAATGCAAAGGCACGCGCAGTGGTCTGGAATTTCCCCGACGCCATCCCGCAGCATCGCGAACCGCTGTACGGAAACCGGCCCGACCTCATGGCCAAATATCCGACGCACGATGACAAGAAAGCATTCTGGCGCCTGCCCACGCTGTACAAAACCGTCCAGCAAAAGAACATTGCCGACAAGGTGCACGAAAAATTCCCGCTGATCATGACTTCGGGGCGCCTGGTGGAGTACGAAGGCGGTGGCGAGGAAACCCGCTCCAACCCCTGGCTGGCCGAGTTGCAGCAGGAGATGTTCATCGAAATCAATCCCAAGGTGGCTGCCGAAAAAGGCATACGCAACGGCGAGCGTGCATGGGTCAGCACCCCCACCGGTGCGCGCCTGAACGTGCAGGCGCTGGTCACCGAGAGGGTGGGTCCCGACACCGTGTTCATGCCTTTCCACTTTTCGGGACGCTGGCAGGGCGCAGACATGCTGGCCTATTACCCGAAGGGCGCGGCGCCGGTGGTTCGTGGTGAGGCCATCAACACGGCCACCACCTACGGTTATGACAGCGTCACGATGATGCAGGAAACCAAAACGACGGTCTGCAACGTCGAGAAGGCATAAGGAAAAATCATGGCAAGAATGAAATTTGTCTGTGACGCCGAGCGCTGCATCGAGTGCAACGGCTGTGTCACTGCCTGCAAGAATGAAAACGAAGTCCCGTGGGGCGTGAACCGCCGCCGCGTGGTCACGCTCAATGACGGCGTTCCCGGCGAAAAATCCATTTCGGTCGCCTGCATGCATTGCAGTGACGCGCCCTGCATGGCGGTGTGCCCGGTCAACTGTTTTTACCGCACGGAAGAAGGTGTGGTGCTGCATGACAAGGACGTCTGCATCGGCTGCGGCTACTGCTCCTACGCTTGCCCCTTCGGCGCGCCGCAGTTCCCGTCGCAGGGCACGTTTGGTGTGCGCGGCAAGATGGACAAGTGCACCTTCTGCGCCGGTGGCCCCGAGGCACACGGCAGCCAGGCCGAGTTCGAGAAATACGGGCGCAACCGGCTCGCCGAAGGCAAGCTGCCGGCCTGCGCCGAGCAGTGTTCCACCAAGGCCCTGCTCGCCGGCGACGGTGACGTGGTGGCGGACATCTTCCGCAACCGCGTGGTCCAGCGCGGCAAGGGGGCCGAGGTCTGGGGCTGGGGCACAGCCTACGGTTCGAAACAGGCCGGCCAGCCCAATGGAGGCAAATCATGATGCGCCTTGTGTTCCTGCTGGCCTCGGCGCTGGTGCTTGCTGCGTGCGGCGACAAAGAACAAACCGCGGCTGGTGTCAAAAGTGATACCGCGTCGTTCCAGGGGGTGACCGGCCCCGGCAACGCGTACAACGTGCCGGGATGGAAGCCCGGCGACAAGAACGCCTGGGAGCAGCAGCTCAAGACGCGGCTGCAGAACGGCCAAAACGAATACAACCGTGTGAAGTAAGGGAGTTCCCATGCAAGGCCCCTCACGAGTCCTGACTGCCCTGGTTTTCGTGGCCCTCGGCTGGTCTGCCGCCGTGTCGGCGCAGACCGCGGCTGCACCGGCCGCGCCGGCAACTGTTGCTGCGCCGGCCGCTGCGGCAGCCCCGGCCCCGGGCGGCATCCAGAGCCAGAATATTTTTGAGGTCAAGCCGGACGCCCCTGCAGACCCGAATTACGCGGCCCAGACCAACGCCGAACGCGCCAAGGTCCAGCCGGGCAACAATGCCCCGATATGGCGCCAGGTCGGCGCCGGTGTCACGGGCTACAGCAGCCTGCCGAAAAGCGAAGCGCCCGAGGCAGGCAACCTGATCCAGCCCTTTGTGCAGTACCCGGGCTCGCGCCTGACCAATGCCGGTGAGGCATGGCGCCAGGTCCGCAACAACTGGCTGATCCCCTACGGCGGCGCCATCCTGCTGATCGTGGTGGGCGCGATTGCGCTGTTCTACTTCGGCAAGGGCAGGATCGATTTGCACGGTGCCGAAACCGGCCGGAAGATCGAGCGTTTCACACCGTTCGAGCGTTCCGCACACTGGGCCAATGCCATTGCTTTCTGCATTCTTGCCGTCTCCGGCATCGTCATGGCATTCGGAAAGTTTTTCCTGCTGCCCATCATGGGCGCCACCCTGTTTGGCTGGTTGAGCTATCTGCTCAAGAACATGCACAACTTTGCCGGACCGCTGTTTGCCGTGTCGCTGGTGATTGTGTTTTTCACTTTTGTCCGCGACAACATGCCGCGGCGCGGCGACATGGGCTGGCTGCTCAAGGGCGGCGGCCTGCTGTCAGGCAAGGAAATCCCCTCACACCGCTTCAATGCGGGCGAAAAACTGGTGTTCTGGGGCGGCGTGTTTTTCCTCGGCATCATTGTGGTGGCCTCGGGCCTGGTGCTCGACAAGCTGATTCCGGGGCTGATCTATGTTCGGGACACCATGCAGGTGGCGCACATGGTGCATGCCGTGGCAACGGTGCTGATGATGGCGATGTTTATTGGTCATATCTACATTGGCACCATCGGCATGCAGGGTGCCTACGACGGCATGAAAACCGGCTATGTCGACGAGACCTGGGCCAGGGAACACCACGAGTACTGGTATGACGACGTGAAGGCCGGCAAGATTCCGGCCCAGCGCAGTGACCCCGAAACGCCCGGCCGGCCGGTGCAAGCCTGAAAGCGAGAATCCGCATGAAAAAAATCCTGTTCACCGTTTGCCTCGCCGGCTTGCCGCTTCTGGCGCTGGCCAAACTGCCCGCGCCCGTGCTCAGCGACGAAGCCAAGGCCAAGGCCGCCGAAGCGGCGGCCAGGACGGCCTGGGCCGGCAAGGTCGATGCCTTCCAGCTCTGCAAGGCCCAGGACAAGGTGGCTGCCAGCTATTTCAAGACTGCCAAGGCAGCAGGCAAGGAAACCAAGCCGCCGACGGCCGCGCCTGCATGCGCCGAGCCGGGACCGTTTACCTACACACCGCCTGAAGCCAAACCCATTGAGGCAGCAGGGGCCCATTCGCCGTCGGGCACGGCGACCAGCCCGCCCAGCACCAAACAGCCGGATGCGGTGGTCAATCCAGCGAAGAAGTCCTGAATCTTCCAGTCCTCGAGCAGGGCCGACCCGCAAGGTGTCGGCCTTTTCTTTTTGCTGTAGTCTTGCCTGATGTCCCAGTCTTCCTTGCCCCACCTCACGCGCGCGCAGGCGCCGCTGACCTGCGAGATCGATGCCGTCAACGAATACGGCGAGCCGCAGAAAATCGCCATCCCGGCAGAGCGCGCGCTGACGGTGTACGTCGACAAGCGCGAACTCGTGACCTTGATGACCCTGGGCGCCCATCCCGAGCTGCTGGTGCTCGGTTACCTGCGCAACCAGCGCCTGGTCAGGGAAGTAGGCGACATCGAATCCATCACGGTGGACTGGGATGTCGGCGCCGCTGCCGTCAAGACACGCCACGGCATCGCCGACATCGAGGAAAAAACCGCCAGGCGGGTGGTCACCACAGGCTGCGGGCAGGGCAGTGTGTTTGGCGGCCTGATGGACGAGGTCGACCAGATCGTCCTGCCCGAGCATGCCCACATCACGCAGGGCCAGCTCTACGGCCTGGTCAATACCATCCGGCTCAAGGAGACCACCTACAAGTCGGCCGGCTCGGTGCATGCCTGCGCCCTGTTTGCGGTGGCGGCCGATGCGCCCGAGATGCTGCTGTTTGTGGAGGACGTCGGCCGCCACAATGCGATCGACACCATTGCCGGCTGGATGTGGATCAATAGGGCCCCCACGCTTGTCGCTTCGCGTACTGCGCTGCCCCCCGAGGGGGCTGAACTTGCTCGGGGCGGCCCTTCGCTGCGTTCGATGGCCCCCACGCCAGCCGCTTCACCGGCCAACAACGGGTTGACGGGACTGGTTTTCTACACCACCGGCCGCCTGACCAGCGAGATGGTCATCAAGTCGGCGCAGATGGGGGTGCCGGTTGTGGTCTCGCGCAGCGGCATCACGCAGATGGGGCACCAGGTGGCGCAGACGGTCGGCTTGTGTGCCATCGGCCGCGCGACCCACAAGCGCTTCGTCTGTTATTCCTCGCCGCAGCGGCTGCACCTGCAGCCGGAGCTCGCCGGGCCGAAATTGCGGCCGGCCACCGAGCCGGTTTGAGACGCGCCGTGGCAGGAAGCCGCCAAAAACCCGTCCCCCGGCCGGGGGCGTGGACTTTGCGTTAAGGTCAGGCTGATGAACCCACTTTTCCTCAAACTCGGCTGGCGCACCCTGCTGCGCGACCTGCGCGCCGGCGAGCTGCGCCTGCTGATCGTCGCGGTGACGCTGGCCGTGGCGGCCCTGACCGCGGTCGGCTTTTTTGCCGACCGTCTCAAAGGGGGCCTGCAGCGCGATGCGCGCCAGTTGCTGGGTGGCGACGCCGTGCTGCGCAGCGACGGTGTGACGCCGGAGGTGTTTGTCGCCCGGGCGCGCAGCCTCGGCTTGCAGGCGATCTCCACCGTGACCTTCCCGACCATGGGCCGCGCGCTGGAAGCCGACGGCGGCGCCAGCAAGCTGGTGGCCTTCAAGGCTGTGCCCGAGGGCTACCCGCTGCGCGGCAACCTGACCGTGGCCGACAGCGTCGATGGCGCCGGCGCGCCCACACGCGAGATTCCCGCGTCGGGCACCGCCTGGGCCGACGCCTCGCTGCTCGACGCGCTCGGCTTGCGGGTCGGCCAGACCCTGCTGATGGGCGATGCCAGCTTCAAAATCACGCGCGTGATAGTGCAGGAGCCGGACCGTGGCGCCGGCTTCATCAACTTTTCGCCGCGTGTCATGGTCAACAGCGCCGACCTTGCTGCGACCCAACTGATCCAGCCGGCCAGCCGTACCAACTACCGCTTCGCCGTGGCCGGCAGCGAGGCGGCGGTGAAAAGCTATGTGCAGTGGGCCACGCAGGAGATCAAAAAAGCCGAGGTGCGCGGTGTGCGCCTCGAGTCGCTCGAAAGCGGCAGCCCGGAGATGCGCCAGACGCTGGACCGCGCCGAAAAATTCCTCAACCTGGTGGCCCTGCTGGCCGCGCTGCTGAGCGCCGTGGCCGTCGCCATCGTGGCGCGCGGCTTCGCCGCCAAACACCTGGACGACTGCGCCATGCTGCGCGTGCTGGGCCAGCCGCAGCGCACGATTGCGCTGGCCTACACCTTCGAATTCGTGCTGGCCGGCATGCTGGCCAGCGCGCTCGGCGTGCTGATTGGCTACGGCGTGCATTACGGTTTTGTGCTGCTGCTGGCCGGCCTGGTTGAAACCGTGCTGCCGGCCGCAACCCTCTGGCCGGTGGCTTTCGGCATGGGCATGGGGCTGACCCTGCTGCTGGCCTTTGGCCTGCCGCCGGTGCTGCAACTGGCTTCGGTGCCGCCGCTGCGTGTGATCCGCCGTGATGTTGGCAACCTGCGCCCGGCCTCGCTGGCGGTGCTGCTGGTCGGTGTGCTCGGTTTTGCCGCCCTGCTGGTGGCGGCCAGCAGCGACCTGAAGCTTGGCCTGATCGCCGTCGGCGGGTTTGCCGGCGCGGTGGCGGTGTTTGCTGCGGCCAGCTTTGTCGCCGTCAAACTGCTGCGCGCCAGCGTCAACGAGGCCACCGCGCCGCGCTGGCTGGTGCTGGCCACGCGCCAGCTGTCGGCGCGCCCGGCCTATGCGGTGGTGCAGGTCAGTGCACTGGCCGTCGGCCTGCTCGCGCTGATGCTGCTGGTGCTGTTGCGCACCGACCTGATCAGCAGCTGGCGCAATGCCACGCCGCCCGATGCGCCCAACCGCTTTGTCATCAATGTGCAGCCGGAGCAGGGCGAGGCTTTCCAGAAAGCCCTGCGCGACGGCGGCGTGAGCAAGTTCGACTGGTACCCGATGATCCGCGGCCGGCTGGTAGCGGTCAACGGCCAGCCCGTCACGCCCGACGACTACACCGACGACCGCGCCAAGCGCCTGGTGGACCGCGAGTTCAACCTGTCCCATGCCAGCGCGATGCCCGCGCACAACCAGGTCACGCAGGGGCGCTGGACGGTCGATGAACAGGACGCCATCAGCGTGGAAGACGGTATCGCCACCACACTGGGCCTGAAACTCGGTGACGCCCTGAGTTTTGACATCGGCGGGCAGGTCAAGGTCGCGAAAATCACCAGCCTGCGCAAGGTGGACTGGGGCTCGATGCGTGTCAACTTCTTTGCGATGTACCCGGTGGGGCAACTCAGCGATGTGCCGGTGTCCTTCATCAGCGCCTTCCGCGCGCCGGAGCGGGTCGCGGCCGTGGCCGGCCAGCCGGCGCCGCGCAGCTTCGACAACGAACTGGTCAAGGCCTTTCCCAACATCACCAACGTCGACATGAGCAGCACGATTGCCCAGGTGCAGCGTGTGCTCGATCAGGTGATTCGCGCGGTTGAGTTTTTGTTCGGTTTCACCCTGGCCGCCGGCCTGGTGGTGTTGTTTGCCGCGATCACCGCCACCCGCGAGGAACGCGCCAAAGAGTTCGCCATCATGCGTGCCGTGGGCGCGCGCGCCTCGCTGCTGCGCCAGGTGCAGCGCGCCGAGCTGGCCGGTGTCGGCCTGCTGGCGGGCTTCCTGGCGTCCATCGTGGCGCTGGCCGTCGGCTGGGGCCTGGCGAAGTTTGTGTTCGACTTCAGCTGGACCGGCTCCTGGACGGTGCCGCTGCTCGGCAGCCTGGCCGGCGCCGCGCTGGCGCTGGCGGCGGGCTGGTGGGGTTTGCGTTCGGTGTTGAACACGCCGGTGGTCGAAACACTGCGCAAGGCGCAGTGAGGGGCTTCCATAAATCCGATTCTCGGGCGCATGGCGGCGTTGCGCGGTGCTCGGAATCCTCACGTACCTGAGTACGTTCCGGTGTCCTGCGCTCCGTGCGCCTTGCCCTGCATCCCGATAATCGAATTTCTGAAAGCCCCCGGGCAGTAACTCATGAATATTGAAGAAAAGCCGCCGGGCTCACCGCCGTTTGCCACGCCATTCGACTGGATAGGTGGCGAGGAGCGCATCCGCGCCATGGTCGACAGGTTTTACGACCTGATGGACATCGAGCCCGCCTACGCCGCCCTGCGCGCTGCGCACGGCAGCACGCTGGACAATGCGCGCCAGCGCCTGTTCTGGTTTCTGTGCGGCTGGATGGGCGGACCGCAGCATTACACCGAGCAGTTCGGCCACCCGCGCCTGCGCGCGCGCCACATGCCGTTTGCCATCGGCATCCTGGAGCGCGACCAGTGGCTGGCGTGCATGGACCAGGCCATGGGTGAAACCGGTGTGGACGAAGAACTGCGGGCCCGGCTGCGTACCTCGTTTTTCCAGACCGCCGACTGGATGCGCAACACACCGACCTGATCTGGCGTACACCCGTTTTGCTATTAAATGAGGAGCTGCTTACGCCCGCCGAATAAGGGCTGAAGCCACTCTTTGCTTGTAAACCGCGAAAATCGCCCGCAGCAAAAGGGTGTCGCGAGGTCGAGTAAGGAAATCGGGCGCCAGCCCTTGCCCAGAATGCGCGGGCAGCTCCCGAATCGATAGCGCTTCCCTAGCTCTGGGCCAGCAGCACCACCAGCGCGCCGGCCCCGCCTTCGGCCGGCCGCGCCTGCACAAAGGCGATGACCTCGGCCTTCTGGATCAGCCAGCTCTGCACCCGGCCCTTGAGCACCGGCGTCTTGCCCGGTGAACCCAGGCCTTTGCCGTGCACCACACGCACGCAGCGCAGGCCGGCCTTGTGCGCCTCGCGGATGAACACCGACAGCGCATCCCGCGCATCCTCGCGGCGCAGGCCGTGCAGGTCGAGCTGGCGCTGAATGCTCCAGCCGCCGCGGCGCAGCTTGCGCACCACGTCCGGCCCCATGCCGGGCCGGCGAAAACTCAGCGCCTCGTCGGTGTCCAGCAGGCTTTCCACGTCGAAGCCGTCGGAAATCGCCTCGCGCATCACGGCGAGCTCGTCGCGCTGTTGCTGCACGGGAATCGGCGCGGCCTGCACCGGCGGCAACTGGGCACGCTGGCCGGGCAGGTGTTTGGCCGGCAGGGCCCTGACGGGGCCGATCACGCGTGAAAACAGCTCCTTTTCGGCTTTGGCTTTTGCAGCGGCGGCTGCGCGCGCCGCCTGGCGTTCGGCTTCCTGCCGCGCCCGGGTTTCGATCTCGAGCTTGACGGCTTTCAGGCCCTTCAGGTCCTTGATGGCGGGTGGTTTTGCGGGCATGGGTGTCAGAGCAAGCCGAGTTCGGCCATGGACACGGCCTGCGTGCCCGTGACCACAAAATGATCGAGCACACGCACATCGACCAGCGCCAGTGCAGCCTTGAGCGTCTGTGTCAGCGCCTCGTCGGCGCGCGAGGGCCGCGGCTCGCCGCTCGGGTGGTTGTGTGCCAGCACCACACTGCCGGCGTGCAGTGCCAGCGCACGCACCACCACTTCGCGCGGGTAGACCGAGGTCTGTGTCAGCGTGCCGCGAAACAGCTCCTCCAGCGCAATCAGCCGATGCTGGCTGTCGAGAAACAGTACCGCGAATATTTCATGCGGGCGGCTGCCGAGCTGCAGTTGCAGGTAGTCGCGCACCGCCTGCGGTGTGGCAAACAGCGGCTTGTGCTGCAGCTCCTGCGCCAGCGCGCGGCGCGCGAGCTCCAGCACGGCCACCAGTTCGGCGCGTTTGGCCGGCCCGAGGCCCTTGATGCTGTTCAGCGCCTCGTGCCCGGCGTGCAGCAGGCCGGCCACACCGCCGAAAGTGTCCACCAGCTCCTGGCCCATCTGCAGCGCGTTTTTGCCGGGAATGCCGCTGCGCAGCAGCAAGGCCAGCAGTTCGGCGTCGCTGAGCGCGCCGGGGCCGCGGGCCAGCAGCTTTTCACGGGGGCGGGCGTCTTCAGGCAGGTCTTTGAGCAGCATGGCGGGTCTGTCAGCGGGTGCGCTGGGAAAAACACGGTGACACACGCAGTATCAGGGCTAAACCGGGCCGGATGACCTGGTTCGGGCAGCACTTTCTACAATAGGGGCAGTTTACAAATCAGCTGTTGCCTGAAAGTTTTATGTCCACCGTGGAAACCTCCGCTCCCGCCCTTGTCCAGCCAAGCTCGTTTTTGACCCTGCATTACCGCATGGCCGGCCCTAGCGGCGCCGACATCATTAACACCTTCGATGGCAAGCCCGCCACCCTGAGCCTGGGCACGGGCCAGCTGTCGCCGGCGATCGAACAGCGCCTGCTGGGTTTGCCTGAAGGCACCCGCAGGACTTTCGAGTTGCCGGCCGGTGAGGCGTTTGGCGAGCGCAATCCCGACTTGCTGCAGTGGGTGGCGCGCAAGCTGCTCAACGAGCTCGGCGACCCGAACGAGAAGTACAACGTGGGCGACGTGGTGCAGTTTCCGACGCCGGACGGTTTGGGCCAGTACGCTGGCGCGGTGCAGCAGGTCAAGGAGGGCGGCGACGCGGTACAGTTCGACTTTAACCACCCGCTGGCCGGCCAGCCGGTGGTGTTTGAGGTTCATGTGATTGGTGTGCTGTGAACGACAAGACCTCACCGCAGGAAATCATCCTCGCCGAGCCGCGAGGCTTTTGTGCCGGCGTGGACCGCGCGATTGAAATTGTCGAACGCGCCATCGGCAAGTTCGGCGCGCCGATTTACGTGCGCCACGAGATCGTGCACAACACCTATGTGGTCAACGAACTGAAGGAAAAGGGCGCGATTTTTATCGAGGACCTCGACGACGTGCCGCCGGGCGCGACGCTGGTGTTCAGCGCCCACGGCGTCAGCAAGGCCACCGAGCGCGAGGCCGAGCGGCGCGGCTTCCGCATCTTCGACGCTACCTGCCCGCTGGTGACCAAGGTGCATGTGGAAGTGGCCAAGCTCAACAAGGAAGGCTACGAGTTCATCATGATCGGCCACAAGGGCCACCCCGAGGTCGAAGGCACCATGGGCCAGCTCGACAGCGGCATCCACCTGGTCGAAGACGTGGCCGATGTGGCGCGCATCCAGCCGGCACAGACCGACAAACTCGCGGTGGTGACGCAGACCACGCTCAGCGTGGACGATGCCGCCGAGATCAGCGCCGCCGTGAAAGCGCGTTTTCCGAATGTGCGCGAGCCCAAGCAGCAGGACATCTGTTACGCCACGCAGAACCGGCAGGACGCCGTCAAGGTGATGAGCCCGCAGGTCGATATCCTGATCGTGGTCGGCAGCCCGACGAGTTCCAACAGCAACCGCCTGCGCGAGCTGGCTGTCAAGCTGGGCACCGAGTCCTACATGGTGGACGATGCCAGCGAGCTCAAGCCCGAATGGTTCGAGGGCAAAAGCCGCGTCGGCCTGACCGCCGGCGCCTCGGCCCCTGAAATCCTGGTCAAGCAGGTCATCGATCGCATCAAGGCGCTGGGCGCCGTGTCGGTGCGCAAGATGAGCGGCATCGAGGAAACCATCAAATTCCCCTTGCCCAAGGGCCTCAGGATGGACGGCTCCGCGCTCGATGCGCTGGAAAGCGACCTGCATGCCGATTCCTGACGGCTGCGATTTGCTCCTGAATTAATAGCTGCTGACGCTGGTCAGCAAACGAATCCGGGCCATTTTGAGCCATGAAATCCGGCGCGAGGCGGGACTCGCCGGGAGCGCCGCCGCACAAAATACAATCAAGCCATGCTAGATATCAACCTGCTCCGAAAAGACCTGCCATCGGTCATCACGCGCCTGCAAGCCCGCAAAAATCCGCAGGCCTTCCTGAATGTGGAAACCTTCCAGGCGCTGGAGGCCGAGCGCAAGTCGCAGCAGATCCGCACCGAGGAACTGCAGAACCAGCGCAACACCCTGTCCAAACAGATTGGCCAGCTCAAGGCCAAAGGTGAGGATGCCGCGCCGGTGATGGCGCAGGTCACCGCCTTCAAGGCCGAACTCGACAGCTGCGCCGTGCGCCTCGAGGTGATCCAGAACGAGATGTCGTCCCTGCTGCTGGCCGTGCCCAACCTGCCGCATGAAAGCGTCCCGCAGGGCCAGGGCGAGGAGGGGAATGTTGAAGTGCGCAAATGGACGCCGATGGAAGGCCTGGGCGGCGAGCCGCCGGCGTATGCCTTCGAGGTGAAAGACCATGTGGACCTGGGCCAGCCGCTGGGCCTGGACTTCGAACTCGGCAGCAAGCTGACCGGCTCGCGCTTTACCGTGATGCAGGGGCCTCTGGCGCGCCTGCACCGCGCGCTGGCCGCCTTCATGCTCGACGTGCAGACGGCGGAGCACGGCTACACCGAGTGTTATGTGCCCTACATCGTCAACAGCGATTCCCTGCGCGGCACCGGCCAGTTGCCCAAGTTCGAGGAAGACCTGTTTGCCGCCAAAAAAGGCGGGCAAGAAGGCGAGGCCGAAAATGCCGCGCTGTACCTGATACCGACCTCGGAAGTGCCGCTGACCAACTTCATGCGCGACGAGATCGTGCCCGAGGCGAAGCTGCCGCTGAAGTTCACCGCCCACACGCCGTGTTTCCGCTCCGAGGCCGGCAGCTACGGCCGCGATACCCGCGGCATGATCCGCCAGCACCAGTTCGACAAGGTCGAGATGGTGCAGATCGTGCACCCGGACCACAGCTACGAGGCGCTCGAGGCCATGACCGGCCACGCCGAGGCGATCCTGCAGAAGCTGGGCCTGCCCTACCGCGTGATGCTGCTGTGCACCGGTGACATGGGTTTTGGCGCGACCAAGACCTACGACCTCGAAGTCTGGCTGCCCGGCCAGAACGCCTACCGGGAAATCAGCTCGGTTTCCAACTGCGAAGCCTTCCAGGCGCGCCGCATGCAGGCCCGCTTCAAGAACGCCCAGGGTAAAAACGAATTTGTGCACACCCTCAACGGCTCCGGCCTGGCGGTCGGCCGCACCCTGGTCGCCGTGCTTGAAAATTACCAGCGCGAAGACGGCAGCGTGGCGGTGCCGGCGGTGCTGCAGCCGTATATGGGCGGCGTGACTGTGCTGTCTCCCGCGGGAAAGTAGCGGCCTGCTAGAATTGTGGTTCGATTTAGGAGAGGTGGCAGAGTGGCCGAATGTACCTGACTCGAAATCAGGCGTACCGCAAGGTACCGTGGGTTCGAATCCCACCCTCTCCGCCAAAACAGGCTTCGCATCACCTCACCGTGCATCGCCAAGCCCCTGAAAGCCCCGCCAGCCGGGGCTTTCTTCTGTCCGTTCGGCGTGGTGCGCAGGGTTGATGCGGGGTGGCGCAGGGGGTGGCAACGGTAAACTGCGGCCATGAATCCTGCGGTCCTCCCCCATTCAAGCGCCAGCCCGCATGTCGAGCCGGACATCTTGGCGCGGGACGACTGGGTCGAGGTCCGGCTGATGCGCAGCTTCATGCGCAATGGCCGGCCCGCGCTGCATTCGGCCAGCATGGTGATCCCGGTGCTGGTGGCCATTCTCTACAACGACGTCAACAACCTGGGTTTGCTGTGCTGGGCCATCGCGGCCGTTGTCATGACCTTGGCGCGTTACCGGGTGATCACCATCTATTACCGTGACTACGCCGGCGCAAGCGCGGCGCGCTTGCGCGAATTCATGTCGCGTTACAGCTGGACCTGGACGCTGAGCGCCGTGATATGGGGCGCCTCGATGTTCCTGCACTTCCGCAAGGCGCCGATTTATGACCAGTTCATCGGCCTGGTGATACTCGCGGGCATGGCCGGTTTCGCCGTCGGCGCTTTTTCCGCATCGCAGCGCTGCTTTCTGGGTTACATCAATGGGCTGGCTTACAGCACGATTGCTGCCGTCATTTACAGCGTGGGCCTGGAGCGTCCCTTCATGGGCACCTTGCAGACTTACAGCCTGGTGCTTCTGGTGCTGATCTACTGGACCGCGGTCCGGTCGGCCGGCAAGCGCTTTCACCGCGGGCAACGCAAGACGCTGGAGCTCCAGTATGCCAACGCCATGCTGATTGCCTCGCTGACCGAAAAAACCCGCGTGGCGCTGGAGGCGGTGCAGACCAAGGACCGTTTTATCGCCAGCGCCGCGCACGATTTGCGCCAGCCGGTGCACGCGCTGGGGCTGTATGCCGACTGGTTGCGGGCCGAGCCGGAACTGGTGGCGCAGATCACCCCGAAGATCGTGCAGTCCACGCAGGCGGTCAACGAGTTATTCAACTCCCTGTTTGACCTGGCCAAGCTGGACGCCGGCGCGGTCGAGCCGAGCTGGCAGACGGTGGACCTGGCGGCCCTGGTCACCGAGCTGGAGCTGCAATACGCGCCGCTGGCCCGGGAGAAAGGCCTGGAGCTGCGCACCCATGTGCGACAGCTTGTGGTGCAGTCGGATGCGCTGCTGCTCAAGCGGCTGCTGGGCAACCTGCTGTCCAATGCGGTGCGCCACACGGTGAGGGGCGGCGTATTGCTGGCTGTGCGCGACGGCGCCGATGGCCCGCGTATTGAAATCTGGGATACCGGGGTCGGTGTGGCGCCGGAGCACCAGCAGGCGATTTTCCGGGAGTTCTACCGCGTGGCCGCCCACAACGGGACCGAAGAGGGCTTTGGCCTGGGGCTGTCCATCGTCTCGCGCCTGTGCGAAACCCTGAAACACCGCCTGACCCTGCATTCGCGTCCCGGACGGGGCACGGTGTTCAGGCTCTACCTAGAGTCGCTCGGAAGCGCCGGGGTGAGTTTTCCGGAGCCGGCATCAGATATCGCACCAGCGGCCGTCTAGAGCAGGCCTTGCGTGCGCGCCAGATGGCTGGCTTGCGACCTGCTTTTGACGTTGAGCCGGCGAAACAGGCGCCACAGGTGCACCTTGACCGTGTGTTCACTGATCTGCAGTTCGGCCGCAATGTCGCGGTTGCTCATGCCCTTGTCCAGCATGACCAGCAACTGCTTCTGGCGCTTGGACAGCTTCTCGGGCTCGGTGCTGCCCTCGGGGTCGGCACCGTCGTCGAGAAAGGTCTTGAGCACCTTGGAGATTTCGGTCGCGCCCGCTGATTTTTCAATGTAGATGTCGGCGCCGGCTTCCAGCGAGAGTTCCTGGTAGTCCTGGGCTGGTGCCGCCGACAGCACAAGAATGGGAACCTCAGGGAACTGGTGGCGCAACTCGCGCACGCCTGACACGCCGTGGGTGTCAGGCAGCTTCAGATCGAGGCACACCACATCGGGCATGCCGTGCTGTTCAACCGCCGGACCGATGCCCGCCAGCCGGTCGATCTCGATGATGCTGGCCTTGGTGTGCAGGCGGCGAATCAGCATGACCACGGCTTCGCGCATGAGGGGGTGGTCGTCGATGACAAAGATGCGCATGGGTGCGGCCGTGATGTGTTAATGAGTGTGATTTGTGGCGGGAAAAGTAAGCATACCCGCTAGTTGTCAAGTTGTTGCAGGAACTATAAACATTAAGTTCGGAATTAATCCACATTCCAACGACATGAAAAAACGTTGTAGTACTTAAGAGTTCTCTCGTGGCGAATCAGCTCGCGTTGTCGGCCAGTCCCTGTAATGCTGCGGTGATCGCCTCATCGCTCACACCCGGCACGGGCTGGAGCTTTGGACGCAATGCAGTCAGCGCCGCGGCCCCTTCGGCCTGCAACAGGGCGATCGCCTTCCCCGCATCCCTGGGTGAATCAAAGCCGTCGCTTTGGAGCAACAACCCGCCCTGGGCATCGAGCAGCTTGAAGTGGAATCTGCCATCGGTTTCGCGGTATTGCTTGAATACCGGCAGGCCGGTTTTGACGGCTTTCGATTTCGTCGCAGGTACAGTCGCGGCTGCAAGCTGGCGCAGCCCCACCGCCTGGCGCAACTCGCGCATGAACGGTGTGGCCAGGCGGCGTGCTTTGTCGGCCCCGGCCAGCAGGATGGCCTCGATTTTTGCGGGGTCCTGCATCAGCTCCTGGTAGCGCGCGCGCATGGGCGCCACCTCCTGGTCGATGCGTTCGAACAGCGTCTGTTTGGCATCCCCCCAGGCGATGCCATTCGCGAACGCCTGGCGCAAGGCGGCGGTCTCCTGCGCGCTGGCAAATGCCTGGTAGATCTGGAACAGCGCCGAGCCCTCGGTGTCCTTGGCTTCGCCCGGTGCACGCGAGTCGGTCACGATGCCGGCAATCAGCTTCCTGAGCTGCTCACGCGGCGTGAACAGCGGGATGGTGTTGTCGTAACTCTTGCTCATCTTGCGGCCGTCCAGGCCGGGTAGCAGCGCCACCGACTCCTCGATCAGCGCCTGCGGCAGCACGAAGTGTTCGCCGTAGAGGTGGTTGAAGCGCTGTCCCATGTCGCGCGCCATCTCGATGTGCTGGATCTGGTCGCGCCCGACCGGCACCTGGTGGGCCTTGAACATCAGGATGTCCGCGCCCATGAGCACCGGGTACATGAAGAGGCCCGCGCTGACGTCGGCATCCGGGTCATTGCCTGCCGCCGTGTTCTTGTCGACCGAGGCCTTGTAGGCGTGGGCACGGTTGAGCACGCCTTTGGCGGTCACGCAGGTCAGCAGCCAGGTCAGTTCGGGAATCTCGGGAATGTCCGACTGCCGGTAAAAGGTCACGCGTTCCGGGTCCAGCCCGGCAGCCAGCCAGCTCGCTGCAATCTCCAGCGTGGACTGCTGGATGCGCGCCGGCTCATCACATTTGATGAGGGCGTGGTAATCGGCCAGGAAGTAAAAACTTTCGGCGCTGGCGCCGGTGCTGGCGGCGACCGAGGGGCGGATGGAGCCGACATAGTTGCCGAGGTGCGGCGTGCCGGTGGTGGTGATGCCGGTGAGGAAGCGCTGCGGCGCGGGATTTTGTTTGTTTGTCATGATCATCATCGAACCAGCATGGCCAGCGGCATCAACACAATTTCAAGGAGGGCGTAAGACAGGGTCATCAGGGGCTGCATCCACCAGTCGGTCAGCACACCGGCAATCACCAGTGCCATCACCACAAAAAAGCCCCAGGGCTCGATGCGCGACACCAGCTCGGCCTGGCGCCAGGGCAGCAGGCCCACCAGCACGCGGCCGCCATCCAGCGGCGGCAGGGGAAACAGGTTGAAGACCATCATGACGATGTTGACCAGGATGCCGGCCTGGCACATCTGGATGAAAAACGTTTCGGTCACGGCCGCGCCCTGCAGCAGGTACAGGGCGACGCCCCAGGCCACCGCCTGGATCAGGTTGGCACCCGGCCCGGCCAGCGCCACCCAGATCATGTCGCGCTTGGGGTTGCGCAGATTGCCGAACTGCACCGGCACCGGCTTGGCGTAGCCGAACAGGAAGGCGCCCGAGGTCGCGATGTACAGCAGCAGCGGCATCAGGATGGTGCCCAGCGGATCGATGTGTTTGACCGGGTTGAGCGTGACGCGGCCCAGTGCCCAGGCGGTGTTGTCGCCGAAGTAGCGGGCCACGTAGCCGTGGGCCGCCTCGTGCACGGTGATGGCGAACAGCACGGGAAGCGCAAAGATGGCGACAGTCTGAATCAGCTTGGCAAAGTCCATGGTGGCAATTGTCTCAGACGTGAGCCCCACCTTCATTCACCTCGTATGTCATGGCGGGCTCGACCCGCAATCCATGTGAGGCGGCCCTGGGCCGGTGGTGTTTGTGGCATGGATCCCGGATCAGAGCCTGCCCCGACTTGATCCGGGGACCGGGATGACAAGACCTGCTCAGAGTCCCACTGTGGCCAGATCACCGCGCCCCTGCCGCACCACCACCGGTTCACCGCCGTCGCCCATGCCGGTCAGGTCGATCACTGTGGTCGGCGCCAGGGGGCAGGCGCCGGCGTCGATCACCGCGGCGAGTTCGTGCTCGAGCTGCGCGCGGATATCCTGTGCATCGTTGAGCGGTTCGGTCTGCCCGCGCGGGATCAGCGTGGTTGCCAGCAGGGGTGCGCCATGGATCTCCAGCAGGCACTGCAGGGTCTTGTGGTCGGGCACACGCAGGCCGATGGTCTTGCGCGAGGGGTGGCTCAGGCGCCGCGGCACTTCCTTGCTGGCCTCGAGGATGAAGGTGTAGGGCCCGGGCGTGGCAGCCTTGATCAGGCGGAACTGCCGGTTGTCGACACGCGCGTAGTTGGCCAGCTCGCTGAGGTCGCGGCACAGCAGGGTCAGGTGGTGCTTGTCGTCGACGCCGCGGATGCTGCGCAGCTTGTCCGCGGCGGTCTTGTCGTCCAGGTGGCAGACCAGCGCATAGCTGGAGTCGGTGGGCACGGCCACGATCGCGCCGCGCTCGAGCAGCGCCGCGGCCTGCCTGAGCAGGCGCACTTGCGGGTTGTCGGGATGGATGTCGAAAAACTGGGCCATGGTCGTGGGGGGGGTGGTGATCAGGACTCGGCGGGCAGCACGCGGAACTCCTTGAGCGCGCGGCTTTCACGCGCCGTCAGCCAGGCGCCCAGTGCGCCGCAGACCGCAATCATCAGCATGCCCAGCATGGACCAGCCGTCCGGCACATGCGAAAACACAATCCAGCCCCCGACCATCGCAAAGGCGATCTGGGCATAGAGGTAAGGCGTCAGGGTGGCGGCCGGCGCCCGCATGTAGCCCAGGATCAGCATGAAGTGCCCGATGGTGGCGGCCACGCCCATCAGCACCAGCCATCCCCACAGTGACCAGGAGGGCAGGGAGATCCACACAAAAGGCAGGGCCAGGGACGCCAGCAGCGTGCCGACCCAGCCGGTGTACAGGTGCATGGTGAGCGCGTCCTCGGTGCGCGCCAGCTTGCTGGTGAGCACCTGGAAACCGGTGTTGGTGGCGACCATGCCCAGCGGCAGCAGCAGGGTCCAGCTAAAGTCTTCGCCGCCGGGACGGATGATGATGATCGTGCCCGCAAAAGCGCCCAGCACCAGCGACCAGCGCAGCGCGGAGACCCGCTCTCCCAGCGCGGTGGCCGCCAGCAGCGTGATCAGCAGCGGCACGATGGCGCCGATGGCGGTGAACTCGGCCACCGGCAGGTATTTGAGGCTCAGGAAGGCGAACAGGCTGCTCAGCAGCAGCAGCAGGCCGCGCAGGCACTGGAACTTCGGGTGCGCCGTACGCAGCACACGCAGCCCGCGCAGCGGCAGCACCACGGCCGTGGTGGCAATGGCCTGGAAGAAGTAACGGAACCACAGCGCCATCAGCAGCGGCACGCTGGCACTGACAAACTTGGTGGTGGTGTCCAGTATCGCGAAACAGGCGACCGCCGCGACGACCAGCGCGATGCCTGCCAGCGGCATGGGTGGGCGACTCACTGGATGCGGTCTTCCAGCAGCGCCCAGACCGGCGTCAGGTCGCCCGGAAGGAAAGGCAGGGTGCCCAGGTCGGTGTGGCTTTCATCGGGGCTGTGGAAGTCGCTGCCGCGCGACGCCGCCAGGCCGAATTCCTTGGCGGTTTCGGCGTATTTCAGATACTCCTGCGTGGTGTGGCTGCCGGTCACGACCTCGACGGCCTGGCCGCCGTGGGACACGAACTCGGTGAACAGCGCGTATTCCTCGTTGGGCGTGAACTTGTAGCGGCCCGGGTGCGCAATCACCGCCACGCCCCGGGCGCTGGTGATCCACTGGACGGCATCGCGCAGGCTGGCCCAGCGGTGCGGCACATACCCGGGTTTTCCTTCGGTCAGGTACTTGCGGAACACCTCGGAGGTTTCCTTGCAGACGCCGGACTCCACCAGGAAACGGGCAAAGTGGGTGCGCGAGATCAACTCCGGATTGCCGACAAACTTCAGCGCGCCTTCGTAAGCGCCCTTGATGCCGACTTTGGCCAGGCCGTCCGACATCTCCATCGCCCGTTCGCTGCGGCCGCCGCGGGTCTGGTGCAGGCCCTGCTTCATGGCCGCGTCGTCCGGATCGAAGCCCAGCCCAACAATGTGCACGGTTTCGTTGGCGAACGTGACCGAGATTTCGGTGCCGGTCAGGTAGTTCAGGCCCTGCGCCTTGGCGGCCGCGGCGGCGCGGTGCTGGCCGCCGATTTCGTCATGGTCGGTCAGGGCCCAGAGTTCGACGCCGTTGGTTTTGGCCCGTTCGGCCAGCGCTTCAGGGGTCATGGTGCCGTCGGACACCACGGAGTGGCAATGCAGGTCGGCGTTCAGGATGTTTTTGGAGATCACTGACCGATTTTAGGCGGGATGCCTGTTCGCTGCTTGTCATCCCGGACTTGATCCGGGATCCATCTTTGGCTTCTTCACACGTTGAGGTGCGCCTGCACCTGTTGGCCGGGGGTTGCCCGGCGGCAAGTAACTTTCTTTTGCTTCGCCAAAAGAAAGTCACCAAAGAAAAGGCGACCCTGCTGCCTGCGTCCCCTCCGCTGCGCTGCGGGGCAACCTGCGGTGCTCGGTCCAGCCGGGGCCGGGCTCGAACTCGCTTCGCTCAGACAATCGCCCGTCCTGATCCGTCTGGCCCTCCGCTCCTCGGCGCATACAGAAGGGTGGGTACAAAACCAATGCGGGAACAAATCCGGAGTGCAGGAAGCGCAAAGCGCTTCCTGCACGGGAATCCCAACGCACGGCCATGTTTGCACGCGAGCGCAGCGCACGCGGCCAAATAAAGTCCCCCTCCATCGCCCAGCGGGGCGATGGGAGGGGCTAGGGGTGGGAGTGGGGAGTCAAGTACTGCTGCCCGTGGCACCCCGGGGACTGGGGGGTTTGGAATGACAGTTGATTGGGACTGCCCGCACGCCGCGCCACGGCGCTACCATGTCATCCCGTTCGCCGCCAACCCAGACAGGACCTTTTCATGATCACCGTGCACCACCTGAACCATTCCCGCTCGCAACGCATTCTCTGGCTGCTGGAGGAACTGGGGCTGGACTACGAGATCCAGCGTTATGAGCGCGATCCCAAAACCATGCTGGCGCCGGCCTCGCTGCGCGCGGTGCACCCGCTGGGCAAGTCGCCGGTGATCACCGATGGCGAGCTGACGATTGCCGAGTCGGGCGCGATCGTGGACTACCTGATCGAGCGCTACGGCGCGGGACGGCTGGCGCCGGCAGCGGGCACGGCGGAGCGCCTGCGTTACACCTACTGGTTGCACTACGCCGAGGGCTCGGCGATGTCGCCCTTGCTGCTCAAGCTGGTGTTCGACAAAATCGAAAGCGCGCCCATGCCGTTTTTTGTGAAGCCGATCGCCAAAGCCATCAGCGGCAAGGCCAAAAGCAGCTTCATCGAGCCGCAGATCCGCCAGCACCTCGATTATCTCGAGGCCGAACTCGTCAAAAGCCAGTGGTTTGCAGGGGGTGAATTCAGCGGCGCCGACATCCAGCTGAGCTTTCCGCTGGAGGCGGCGGCAGCACGCGGCGGGCTGGATGCGGGCCGGCCACGGCTGATGGATTTTCTCAAGCGCATCCATGCGCGCCCCGCCTACCAACGCGCCACCGAGCGCGGTGGCGAGTATTCGATACTCACCTGAGCCGAATTTGGGGTATGGGTTGCTACAAAATTTGTAGCTGCTTATGCCCGCCAGTTATGGGCTGGAGGCATGAGCATTAAATTTCAGCGGAAGCCGAAGTAAGACAGGATGAAGCCGATGATGACGACAAGGCCGACGATGTAGATGATGGTGTTCATGGTGTCCTCTGGAGTTTTTGTTGGCGTGCCGGGCTGGCTTGCCTTCTGACACCAGATCATGGCGGGAAGCCCGGTCCGCGGCTGTAGGTGCTGCCTGCCTGCGGCCGTCGGACAAAAGCGCTTGAGGAAGCTAAAGCTCCGCGGCCTCCACCAGAAAACGCACCCGCTTCACACCCTGCCACTCGTCGGCATCCAGCCGGAAAGCCAGCTTGACGCGTGCCGGCAGCGACTCGGTATGGCCGAACCAGATGCCGTCGACCGGCTGGCCCTGGTGCCTGAGCTTGAGCGCCAGGTGTTTCTCGCCGACCAGGCGCTGCGACACCACCTCGAGTTCCTCGCTGAAGGTCGGCGCGGCAAAACCCTGGCCCCAGACCTCGCGGTGCAAGGTGTCGACCAGGTCGGCGCGGCGGTACTGCGGCGCCAGCGGGCCGTCGGTGTCCAGCCGCCGGGTCAATGTCGCGGCGTCCAGCCACTCGTGGGCGACCTGTTGCAAGGCCTGCTCGAAGACCTCGAACTGCTCCTCGTTGATGGTGCAGCCGGCGGCCATGGCGTGGCCGCCGAAACGCAGCAACACACCGGGATGGCGCTTGGCCACCAGGTCCAGCGCGTCGCGCAAGTGAAACCCGGCGATCGAGCGGCCCGAGCCCTTGAGTTCATGCTCCTTGCCCGGCGCCTGGCTGGCGGCAAACACAAAGGTCGGGCGGTGCAGCTTGTCCTTGATGCGCGAGGCCACGATGCCGACCACCCCTTCGTGGAAGTCCGGGTCGAAGATGGCAATCGCCGGTGGCGGTGTTTCATCCTCGTCGATCATCGCGTCGGCCGCGTACTGCGCCTGCTCGCGCATGCCGGCCTCGATATCGCGCCGTTCCCGGTTGATGCCGTCCAGCGTCTTGGCGAGTTCATCGGCGCGGCCCGCATCGTCGGTCAGCAGGCATTCGATGCCCAGCGTCATGTCGCTGAGCCGGCCGGCGGCATTGATGCGCGGGCCGAGGGCAAAACCAAAGTCGAAGCTGGTGGCGCTGGCAGCGACGCGGCCGGCCGCGATAAAAAGCGCCGCCACACCGGCCGGCAGGGCGCCGCTGCGTATGCGTTTGAGGCCTTGCGCCACCAGTCGGCGGTTGTTGGCGTCGAGCTTGACGACGTCGGCGACCGTGCCGAGTGCGACGAGGGGCAGCAATGCGTCCAGTTTGGGTTGGCTGGCGGCATCGAAGGCGCCGCGGGTCCGAAGCTCTGCGCGCAGCGCCAGCAGCACATAAAACATCACGCCGACACCGGCCATGGCTTTGCTCTCGAACGTGCAGCCGGGCTGGTTGGGATTGACGATCACATCGGCATCCGGCAGCACGATGGCGCCGTCCCTGAGCGCCGGCAGGTGGTGATCGGTCACCAGCACCGCCATGCCGAGTTGACGCGCACGCGCCACGCCGTCCAGGCTGGCGATGCCGTTGTCCACCGTCACCAGGATGTCGGCGCCGGTGGCCTTGACGCGTTCGGCAATGCTCGCGGTCAGGCCGTAGCCGTCGACCACGCGGTCCGGCACGATGTAGCTGACCTGCGCCGCGCCCAGCAGGCGCAGGCCGCGCAGCGCGACGGCGCAGGCGGTGGCGCCATCGCAGTCGTAATCGGCGACCACGCAGATTTTTTTGTTCGCGGCGATGGCATCGGCCAGCAGCACCGCGGCCTCCTGCGAGCCTTTCAGGGTGGCCGGCGGCAGCAGCCGGGCCAGCCCGTCGTCGAGTTCGTCGGCGTTGCGCACACCGCGCGCGGCATACAGCTGCGCCAGCAAGGGATGCACACCGGCCTGCTCCAGCGCCCAGACGCTGCGCGGGGGGGCTTCACGCACTATGATTTTCATAGCTGCTCGCGCCCGTCCCACAAGGGCTGGAGGCCTAAAACCTGCTTGAATCGTGACCAGGCGCCGGTGTCGGCAGGTTCAAAACTTTGGGCCGCCCGGGCGCCACACAGCGTCAGGCGCGCCTGGCCGCCGGCGCGCAGAACGGCCAGCAAGGCGGCGCAGCTGTCGCTATCCACCGCCTGCCAGGCTTCGGCATGGGCGGCCGCATCGCCGCGTTGGGCCGGTGTCTGCAAGCGTGCGTCCACCCGCAGCTGCGGCGCCGCGGGGACAGACTGCTCCAGAACGCCGGCGCCGCTGACCCAGAAGGAGTTGACCGGCGCCAGGCCCTGCTGCTGCCGCAGCTCGTTGACGGGGTGGGTGTAGAGCAGCATCTGCATCTCGTTCTGCAGGCGGCGCAGGGTGGCGGCCGGGGTGCCGGCGCCGTCCAGCAGCGAACGCGTCAGGTGCCGCCCCATCAGGGTGTCCATGGAGACACTGCGCAGACCGCGAAACACCTCGCCGGTGGCCAGCCAGTTGCCGGGCCGGCCGCCGGGCGCCAGCGTGATGCCATCTTCGAGGAAGTAGGGGGCCATCGCGGCCAGCAGCACGCGGGCGGTGTCTTCGTCGAGCGCCAGATCTTCGGGCGGCGACAGCCGCACATGGTCGGCGCCGACCTGCCAGTGGCACAGCGTGATGAAGGCGCAGGGCAGGCTCAGGGTGCCGGTGTCGAAGGCGGCCCAGGGAATCTGGCCGGGGCCGCCCGGCAGGCCAAGGGCTTGGGCGAATGCCAATTCACAAGGTGTGGACGGGTCGTCCTCGCCGCATTCGATCCGACCAGCCGGCCTCATGGCGGCCAGCAGGGCGCGCAGCTTAGGCGGCAGCGGCGGCAAGGGTGCGGCTGGCTCGCCGGCGTCCCGGGACAGCACCGCCCCGGGAATGATCAGATGAAGTTTGTCCGGCATGGGCCTATTGTCCGGGATTGCCGGGGTGGTGCCGAAGCCAGCGTGTGCCTGATGCCACAATCGGTGCCATGCAAATCCCCTACGAACTGATTCTGGGCTGGCGTTACACCCGCGCCGGCCGCGCCACCCGGCGCAACGGTTTTATTTCCTTCATCTCGGGTGTGTCCATGCTGGGCATCGCGCTGGGCGTGGCGGCCCTGATCATTGTGCTCAGCGTGATGAACGGCTTCCAGAAGGAAGTGCGCGACCGCATGCTGGGCGTGATCTCGCACATCGAGGTGTTTGCGCCCAATGGCGCGGCGCTGGCCGACACGGCGACCACCCTGGCCGAAATCAAGGCCAACCCCCAGGTGGTGGGCGCGGCAACCTTTATTTCCGCGCAGGCCCTGCTGGCGCGCGGCGAAGACATGAAAGGCACGCTGGTGCGCGGTATCGATCCGGCGCTGGAAGGCGAGGTCACCGATCTCGCCGCCGCCTCGGTCAGCACGCTGGCGAGGCTGGTGCCCGGGCAATTCGGCGTGGTGCTCGGAGGCGAACTGGCGCGCGCGCTCGGTGTGCGTGAAGGCGACAACGTGACCCTGATTGCACCCAGCGGCCAGGTGACACCGGCTGGGGTGGTGCCGCGCCTGAAACAGATGACGGTGGTCGGCACCTTCGATTCCGGCCACTTCGAATACGACTCGGCGCTGGTGATGCTGCACCAGGATGATGCGGCGAAAATTTTCCGCCTCGAGGGCCCGACCGGCATACGCATCAAGCTCAAGGACCTGCACCAGTCGCGCGAAGTCGGCGCCGAGCTGTCGCGCAGCCTTAGCGGGGATTTGCTGATCCGCGACTGGACGCGCCAGAACCGCACCTGGTTTGCCGCGGTGCAGCTCGAAAAGCGCATGATGTTCATCATCCTGACGCTGATCGTCGCGGTCGCCGCCTTCAACCTGGTCAGCACGCTGGTGATGACGGTGACCGACAAGCGCGCCGACATCGCCATCCTGCGCACCCTGGGCGCCAGCCCGAAAAGCATCATGGGCGTGTTCATGGTGCAGGGCGCGATGGTCGGTGTCATCGGCACGCTGTCGGGCCTGCTGCTGGGCCTGGGCATTGCGCTCAACATCGACGTGCTGGTGCCGGCGCTGGAGCGTGCGCTCAACGCCAGCTTCCTGCCCAAGGACATTTATCTGATCAGCCGCATGCCCAGCGACCCGCAGTACGCCGACATCATGCCGATCGCCGTGATCGCGCTGGTGCTGTCTTTCCTGGCCACGATTTATCCGAGCTGGCGCGCCAGCCGCGTCAACCCCGCAGAGGCGTTAAGGTATGAGTGAAGTTGTTCTGAAAGCCCAGGGCCTGACCAAACGTTTTCACGAGGGCCCGATCGACCTGACCGTGCTGCACGGCGTGGACCTGCAGGTGATGGCCGGTGAAACGCTGGCGATTGTCGGTGCTTCGGGTTCGGGCAAAAGTACCCTGTTGCACCTGATGGGCGGGCTGGACGCACCCACCAGCGGCAGTGTCGAGCTCAAGGGGCAACTGATGTCTGCGCTGTCGGCGGCCGAACAGGGCGAGCTGCGCAACCGGCACCTGGGCTTTGTTTACCAGTTCCACCACCTGCTGCCCGAGTTCAGCGCGCTCGACAATGTCGCCATGCCGCTGTGGATACGGCGCGAGGACCGCGAAAAAGCGGCGCAAACCGCCACCGCCATGCTGGCCAGCGTCGGCCTGAAAGACCGTATCCACCACCGTCCGGCCGAACTCTCGGGCGGCGAGCGCCAGCGCGTGGCGATTGCGCGTGCGCTGGTCACGCGGCCGGCCTGCGTGCTGGCCGACGAGCCGACCGGCAACCTGGACCGCTCCACCGCCGATGGCGTGTTCGAGCTGATGCTGCAACTGGCGCGCGAACATGGCACGGCTTTTGTGATGGTGACGCACGACGAAACCCTGGCGGCGCGTTGCGGCCGGCGCTTCCGCCTGGTGTCGGGCCGCCTGTCGGCCTGGGAATAGCCGGGGCGGCGCGCCGCAAGGTCAATTTGCGGCTACCGACCGCCAAAACGGCCGCAAGTGCATAATCCTTCAGCCTCTGGGGACGCTCAGGCCTTCCCCGGTGCCCCCGTTTTTCACCATGCCGTGCAGCTTCCTGCCTGCGGTCCAGGACCAGCCCCTCTCGCATGACCGACCATTACACCGCCCTCGGCCTGAACAGCGCAGCAACGCTGGCCGACGTCAAAAAAGCCTTTCGCCAGCAAGCGTCTTTCTGGCACCCGGACAAAAACGGCCATCCCCAGGCGGCGGAACGCTTCCGGGCGGTGCAGCAGGCTTATGAGGTGCTGTCGGATGCGGACAAGCGCGAGGCCTATGACGACAACCGCCGGCGCAACCTGCTCGACAGCCCGATAGACACGGCGCGCGCCATCTGGGCCGATTATTTCAACCCGCTGGCAAGCGCTGCTGACCGAAAGACTTCTTGAGCATCTCCCCCTATTTCCTCGACCTGCGCTCGGCCTACCAATCCGAACTCGATGACCTGCGTTTCGACTCCGAAGGCCGCGACGTGTTGCAGCAGCGCCTGGCCGGCAAGCGCCAGCAAATCGCCTTTCTTGTCCAGATGATGGACATCAGCCCGGAGATGGTGGCGGTGGTTTTTCACCAGGGTTTTGCCTTCACCGACAAGGCCGTGATGGCGCACCTGCTCACGCATGAGGAGCATGCGGTTCCGGCGTGGCGCGGCCTGGCGGATGGTTTCGAGCTGGCGCCCTGGGCCCGTGAACTGGCCGACATGGTTCTGCAGGCGCCGGGCGGCGACAAGTTCCTGACGCTCACGGCCGGCCTCGAATACATGGCCAGCCTGCCGGTCGCTGCGGGCCTTATCGTCAGTGATGACGACGGGGATGAGGACGACGACGGCGACCCGGACGGCGACGACGAGCTGGTGATTTTTGAGGACGATGGCGAAGGCGGCCAGGGCAGCGATGCCCGCGCGCGCCAGGAGGCGGGTGCCGACTGGCTGGTGCAGCAGGGCTTCGACCAGAAAGACTGAACCAAGCCCATGCGCCTGAAAGTGAGCCCCTGATGACCCAATACCTCGCCCTGATTGAGAAAACCCAAAGCCTGATTGCGGCCGGCGACATCGTCGGCGCCGAGTCGGCGCTGGTGGCGCTGGCCGACGCCGAAGGGGACGCCGCGCTGATGTTGGTGCTGGAGCAGTTGCCGCCCAAGGACGTGCTGGCCGTGATCCGCGAATACGACAACTCGCGCGAGTCGGTGGTGGGCCTGCTGGTGTCGCCCGCGCAGTTCGCCCGCGCGGTGGTGATCGAAAAGCTCTACAAGGACCTGACCCGCACGCATTTGCGCGGCATGGTCAACGCGGTGATCTTCCGCGAGGATGCAGACCCGGTGGAATTCCTCACGGCCATCGGCGATCTCGACGGCGGCGCCGAGGCCCTGGCCGATTATTTTTCCGACCAGTGGAGCCGGGTCGAGGGTTTTGCGCGCAGCGGCAGTTTCGATCCGGCCGACGAATACGGCAAGATGTTGTCGCAGTCCGCGCTGCTGGCCTCGGCCTACGAGCGGCCGCGTGTCCAGCAGGATGAAATCGCCGACCGGGACTGGATGCAGCTCGCCTGGATCCTGCGTTACGAACTGCCCGACCTGTTCATCGAGATGCTGATGGTGCTGCGCGCCAAGGGCAGTGCGCACCAGGCCGCGCCCGACGACGAGGACGATGAAGACACGCTGGACGACGGCAAGGTCGAGACCGGCGACACCGACCGCGGCAAGGCCACACCGACGGCGCGCGAGTCCGACGAGGAATCGGCGATCTGAAGCAGCGCACGCCCATGTCTTCGCCTTCTGCCGTTTCGCTGTACGACGCACGCCCTTTTTTCGAAAAGGCGCTGCAGCACGGGATCCAGCACGGCATCATTGGCCCCGAAAAAATCGAGGCCATGCGGGTCGAGGGACCCAAGGGTCTGGTGCAGATTGCGCGGTATTTCGGCAACGAGTTCCTGCGCCCCGAGCTGGAAAAAGCCCGCGACCGCATGGTCAACCTGGTCAGCCTCTACCTGGAGAGCAGTTGCGGCGGCGACGTCCAGCAGGCGGCCGAGTCGCTGCGCGATTTTTCGCTGCTGTCGCGCTCCAAGGGCGGCTCCGACATGCTCAAGGCCCTGATCGCCATGCCGCAGAACAGCCACTTCGGCATGAACGAACGCGGCGGCTTCAAGGACGAGCACATTCCGCTGCTGGCCAAGTGGTCGCTGCGCAGCCTGGCCGAATACCAGGCTGAACTCGCCCGGCGCAGCCAGGTCGCGCAGGTGGTGGACGCGGCCCTGTGGCTGGCCGGTGAACTCGGCATGGACGCGGACGAACTCGAGGAGGCCGGCAAGGACGCCGAAGCGGTGATCCGCAGCGCCTTGCTGGTTCTGGCGGCTGGCCGCACCGAGATGCCGGACTGGGTCGCCTTTGAAAAGATGATTGCCGCCCTGCGGAAAAAGCATGGGGCGGCTCCGGCTGCGCTGCCGGTCATCGTTCCCAAAAAACTGCCCGCCCATTTGCGGGCGGCAGTCGAGGCGGTGCGCCAGTCGGTGCTGGCCGACGCGCCCAAAATCCTCGACGCCGCCTTGCCGGCGCGCGCCCTGTTCGACCGCAGCCCGGCTTTCATGGGGCGCTATTTCTGGATAGAAGACGCGTTGGCCGAGGTCGACCAGCATGAGCGCTCCGCGTCCGCCGCTTGGGACAAAGTCACGGGCGGCAATACGGACGACGGGTCGTTGCTGACCCTGTTCCTGTGCCTGGCCGCAGGCGCCGCGCCCAAAACATTGCTGAGCGAAAAAAGCGCCACGGCGCTGCTGCGCAAGATCCGCAAGTCCGGTTTCCACCCCGCGCTGGTACGGCAGTACATCGGAGACCACGCGCCGGCGCAGCACCAGGACGCGTATGCCAGCCTGTGGGAGGCCTTTGTCGACGAGGCGCAGGCCACGCTGGAGAGTGATGCGGTGCACTCGCTGAGCGACGCGCTGGCCTTGTTGCGGCGCGAATGCCATGTGAGCTGAGGCGGGTTGCGCCCTGCGTGGCGAACCACGTTTTCCCTTAAGCCATTTCGGGCTCCAGCACTCTTCCGGTCAGCGTGAGCAGCTATTGAATTAATAGCGGAGACTGTCAGCCAGGACTGGATCCGGGATCCATGTTGGCGATCCTCCAACCGTTCGGGCTGAGCCTGTCGAAGCCGTCTCTTTCTCAACTTTTTTGGTGTGCGCATGTCTGTTGGCCGGGGGTTGCCCGGCGGCAACTCACTTTCTTTTGCTTCGCCAAAAGAAAGTAAGCAAAGAAAAGGCGACCCTGCTGTCTGCGACCCTCCTTCGCTGACGCTGCGGAGGGCAACCTGCGGTGCTCGGTCCAGCCGGGGTCGAGCTCGAACTCGCCTTCGGCTCAAACAATCGCTCGCCCTGATCCGTCTGGCCCTGCGCTCCTCGGCGCATACAGAAGGGTGGGCAGAAACCAATACCGGAGACAAAGTCCGGAGCAGAAGAAGCGCGCAGCGCCTCTTCTGCGGGATTCTCAACGAACGGTCATGTGTGCACGCGAGCGCAGCGCACGCGGCCACATGAAGTCCCCCTCCATCGCCCAGCGGGGCGAGGGAGGGGCTAGGGGTGGGAGTGGGGAGTTGAAACTACTGTCCCTGGCGAGCCGGGGACGGAGCGTGATGCCGGATTCAGGCTCTGCATCCGGAGACGGACTTCAAAGAATCCGGTTAAACCACAGCAGCGACAAGCTCGCCGACATCAGCGCCAGCAGCGCGGCGCCCAGTGCCAGCAGGCCGGAGATCTCGGTTTCCTTCTTCTCGACGGTCAGCCGGGAACTCAGGGTTTCATACACCTTCTTCAGGTCGGCCGCGGTGCCGGCATAGAAATACTCGGCCTGGGTTTTGGTGGCGATGGCCTTGAGGGTTTCCTCATCGAGCTTGACGCGCATGGACCAACCCTCGAAGCCGATGGTTTCGCCATCGACCGTGCCCACCCCCACCGTGTAGATGCGCACGCCGCGGTCGGCGGCCATCTTGGCGGCTTCCAGCGAGTCGACGCCGGTGGTGCGCTGTCCGTCGGTCAGCAAAATGATCGCGGCGGAACCGTAGGAGCCCGGCGCCACCGGCGTGAATTCCTTTTTCGGCTCCTTGGGCGCCTGGTCGATGGCGATGCCGCTGCTGCGGTTGCGGCCGTAAGTCAGCGACGCGAGATCGATGCCGGCGTCGGGAAACAGCTCACCGAGCGACACCACGATGGCATTGCCGATGGCGGTGGCCCGCTGCAACTGGAACTTGTCGATGGCCGCGACCAGGTCTTCGCGGCTCAAGGTGGCTGGTTGCACCACCGAGGCGGTGCCGGCGAAAGCCACGATGCCGACGCGCACGCTGCGCGGCAGTTCGGCCAGGAAGGCCTTGGCGGCGTTTTGCGAGGCCACCAGCCGGTTCGGCTGCACGTCGGTGGCGCGCATGCTGCCCGACACGTCCATGGCCAGGATGATGGTTTCCTGCTGCGAGGGCAGGGTGATCACCGCAAACGGCCGCGACGCGGCCAGCAGCATGGCGGCCATGGCCAGCAGGAACAGCAGCGGCGGGATGTGGCGCCGCAAGGTCTGGCCGCTGCCCATGGCTTCGCGCACGATGGACAGGCTGGCGTAACGCAGCGCCATTTTCTTCTTGCGCCGCAGCAGCCAGACATAAACGGCGACCAGCAGCGGCAGGGTCAGCAGCAGCCACAGGAACTGCGGCCAGAGAAAGGTGACGGGTGCGTTCATGGAGAGGTCTCCTGCGGGCCGCGCTCAGGCGGCCGCCTTGAGGTGGTCAGGCAGCTTGCGCTGGCCCTTGCCGGCAGCGCCCGAGGCCTGGCCGCGGCGCTTGCGTAGTTCGGTAAAACGCATGATGGCGTCCACCAGGTCGCCGTCGGTGGACAGCTCCAGCGCGTCCACGCCGGCGCGCGCGAGCGCCTGCCGCAGCTCGGCCTCGCGCTGCGCGGCGATGCGCGCAAAACGCTTGCGAAAACCGGCGTCATGGGTGTCGACCAGCAACTGCGCGCCGGTTTCTGCGTCGCGGATGGGAATCAGGCCGAGATCGGGCAGTTCCAGTTCCAGCGGGTCGAGCAGGCGCACTGCCACCACTTCATGGCGCTGCGCCAGCTGGCCCAGGGTCTTTTCCCAGCCGGGCTCGCTGATGAAGTCCGACACCACAAACACGGTGGAGCGCCGGCGCAGCATCCTGGCGGCCGAGCGCAGCAAGTCGTCGAGACGCGTGGTGTCGGTCCCGGTGCTTTCGGGGCGGGTTTGCATCGCGTGCAGCATGTGCAGCACATGCGGCCGTCCGCCGCGTGCCGGCAGCACGGTGTCGACGCCGCTGCCGTACAACATGGCGCCGACGCGGTTGCCATGGCGCGTCAGCAAACGCGACAGCACGGTGACAAACTCTGCCGAGACCTGGCTCTTGCGCTGGTTGCCGGAGCCGAAATCGACCGAGGGGCTCAGGTCCAGCAAAAACCAGCTGGCCATTTCGCGGTCTTCGGTGAACACGCGCACATGCGGCGACTGCTGGCGTGCGGTGACGTTCCAGTCGATGTGGCGCACGTCGTCATGCAGCTGGTATTCGCGCAGGTCGGCCAGGTCCATGCCGGTGCCGCGCATCAGGGTCCGGTAGTCGCCCTGCAACAAACCGTCGAGCCGGCGCAGCACCGTCCACTCGAGGCGGCGCAAGACATGTTCGGCGCCCGCCAGCGGCTGGGCCGGTGCCCGAACGGGTACTTCGGCAGCTTCGGGCTGGGCGGATTTGCGGAACCAGTTTTTCATGTCGGTCAATGCAACTCAGTGCGGAGCGCGAGGGCCACAGTCAAGCTGCCAATTTCTCATGCTCGAGTGGCCGCGCCGGCGCCGGCACCCTGGCCATGATTTTGGCGACCACGGTGTCGGCGTCCAGCCCTTCGGACAAGGCTTCGTAAGAAAGCACCAGGCGGTGCCGCAACACGTCCGGCACCAGGTCGGTCATGTCTTCCGGCAGGGCGTAGGTACGGCCGCGCAGCATGGCCAGCGCCCGTGCACCTTCGGTCAGGTTGATGGTGGCGCGCGGGCTGGCGCCGAAAGTGATGAAGCGCTCCAGCTCCTTGAGGCCGTGTTTTTCCGGCGTGCGGGTGGCCGACACCAGGCGCACCGCATACTGGATCAGCGAGGGGTCCACATACACGCGCCGGCATTCGCGCTGCAGCTCGGCCAGTTGCGTGGTGGTCGCCACGCTGGAGACCGCCACGGCCGGCCCGATCACGCGCTGGACGATGACGAACTCTTCCTCGTCGGTCGGGTAATCCACCAGCACCTTCATCATGAAACGGTCCACCTGCGCCTCGGGCAGCGGATAGGTGCCCTCGGTCTCGATCGGGTTTTGCGTCGCCATGACCAGAAATGGCTCGGGAACCTTGTGCGTCTCACCGGCAATCGTCACCTGGCGCTCCTGCATGACTTCGAGCAGCGCGCTTTGCACCTTGGCCGGCGCGCGGTTGATCTCGTCGGCCAGCAACAGGTTGGTGAAGACCGGGCCCAGCGAGGTGCTGAAGTCGCCGGTTTTCTGGTTGTAAATACGAGTGCCCACCAGATCCGCCGGCACCAGGTCGGGGGTGAACTGGATGCGCTTGAAATTGCCCTGGATGGTGTTGGCCAGGGTCTTGACGGTCAGGGTCTTGGCCAGGCCGGGCACACCCTCGACCAGCAGGTGGCCCTGGGCCAGGATGGCGACCATCACGCGTTCCAGGAAGCGGTCCTGGCCGACCACGACGCGTTTGACCTCGTAGAGGATCTGCTCCATCAGTTGCGCGGTGTGGGCGTCCTGCGAGGATGTCTGGGTTTGCATGGGTGAGGGTCCTTAGAAAGGGGTCAGGCCGACGGCCGAGGCGGCGTTTTCAATCGGCACCGCAAAGGCGATGCCGACAAAGCTGCGCTGCTGGTTGGGATTGAGGATGGCGGTGACGATGCCGACCACCTCGCCGTCCATGGTGACCAGCGGGCCGCCCGAGTTGCCGGGGTTGGCGGCCGCGTCGAACTGGATCAGGTTGCGGATGTCCTGCTTGCCTTCGGGCGAGCGGAAGGTGCGTTTGAGGCCGGAGATCACGCCCGAGGAGGCCGAAGGGCCGATGCCAAAGGGGTAGCCCACCGCCAGCACATGGTCGCCGGGTGCCAGGTCGCCGGTGGAGCGCATGGTGGCGGCAATCATGTCGTCCGGGATCTTGTGCGCCTGCAGCACGGCCAGGTCGTTCTCCGGTTGCAGGCCGGTGATGTGCGCGGTCGACTCCAGCCCGTCGGAAAACACCACCTTGATGCTTTGCGCGCCCTGCACCACATGCAGGTTGGTCAGGATGATGCCCTTGTCGACAATCACCACGCCGGTGCCGACGCCGTATTCCACGTCTTCCTTGCCGTCCTTGCTTTTGCCATAAGACATGACACGCACCACCGAGGGGCGGATGGTTTCGTAGGCTTTGGCGACGGCGGACGGCAACTGGGTGGTTTCCAGGGTCTTGAGCACCGCGGCATTGATGTCGTCCTGGGTCAGCTTGCGCGGCATGGGCCGCAGCGACAGCGTCAGGCTCAGGCACAACAGGGCGGCCAGGACCACCAGTGCCGACCACAGCAGGCGCGGATTCGAGAGCGAGAAAAAGCGGGGGGCGGATGCACTGGGCGGTGCCGGCGTGCCCGGCGCTGCGACATCGGGGCGCTGTTCGCGCGCCGTGTCCGTGGAGGGTCTGCTGGAGCTGCTGTAGCGGGCGGGCCTGCGCATCCGTGTCACCTGTAGATATGATTTTCTGGACTGACAAATGCACGGTATCACGTCTTGTGCATCCCTGCATATAGTTCGGTCATCCGCGGGGATATTGCCGCAGCGCTTGAGGCATCATTGGCCCATGCCTGTCTGGATAGATACCCACTGCCACCTCGATGCGGCCGAGTTCGCGGGCGACCGCGCCGCGATGCGCGGCCGGGCGGAGGCGGCCGGGGTGACCCTGTGTGTGTTGCCGGCGGTCGGCGTCTTCAACTTCGCTGCGGTGCGGGAACTGGCGCACCAGTTTGGCGACAGTTATGCGCTGGGCATTCACCCGCTGTACGTCAAGCAGGCCACTGACGGCGATCTGGCGCTGCTGGATGCCGAACTGGCTGAGCGAAGGGCCGACCCGCGGCTGGTGGCGGTGGGCGAAATCGGGCTCGATTATTTTGTGCCCGAACTCAATGAAAGCCCGCTGCGCGAACGCCAGGAGTTTTTCTACCGCGAGCAGCTCAAGCTGGCGCGCAAGCACGGCCTGCCGGTGATCCTGCATGTGCGCCGTTCGGCCGACCGGCTGCTCAAACACCTGCGGGACCTGGCGCCACCCGGCGGGGCCTGGCAAGGCCTGGGCCACGCCTTCAACGGCAGTGACCAGCAGGCCGGCGAATTCATCAAGCTGGGCCTGAAGCTCGGATTCGGCGGCGCCGTGACCTTCGAGCGCGCGCTGCAGTTGCGGCGGCTGGCGGCAGAACTGCCGCTGTCGGCCCTGGTGATGGAAACCGACGCGCCGGACATCGCGCCGCACTGGCTCTACGCCACGGCCGAGCAGCGGGCCCAGGGCCAGGCGCAGGGCCGCAACGAGCCGGCCGAGCTGCCGCGGATTGCGGCCGTGGTGGCGCGCTTGCGCGGCATGACGACCGATGCCCTGGCCGCCGCGACCACCGCGAATGCGCTGGCGGCCCTGCCCAGGCTGCAGAAGCTGCTGCCATGCTGACCGGCCTGCCGCCGCTGGTGTCGCCGCGGACCCGGCTCCTCATCCTCGGCAGCTTTCCGGGCCTTGCCTCACTGGCGGCGCAACAATATTATGGCCATCCGCAGAACCAGTTCTGGAAGATTCTGCAAGCCATTTGGCCCTCCAGCCCAATGCCGACAGGCGTAGACAGCTATAAAAATCGTAGCGACTGGCTGCTCGACAAACAGCTGGGCGTGTGGGATGTGTATGCCGCCTGCGAGCGAGATGGCAGCCTGGACAGCGAAATCCGCCGGCCGGTGCTCAATGATTTCGCCGGGCTGCGGCAGCTGTGCCCGCAGCTCGAAGCGATCGCCCACAATGGCAGCGAGAGTTTCAAGCACGCTGGAAGGGTGTGCGCCCTGCTGGCGGAGGTTCCAGCGGACGTGCGCCGCGCAGGGCCGCCCCAAGCAAGCACAGCCCCCTCGGGGGGCAGCGTCTTACACGAAGTGAAAAGCGTGGGGGTCAAAGCCTTCCGCGCCGGGCCGCCCCAAGCAAGCACAGCCCCCTCTGGGGGCAGCGTATTACACGAAGTGAAAAGCGTGGGGGTCCAGTTCTATAAGTTGCCGTCCACCAGCCCCGCCAACGCGTCCTGGTCGTTCGAGCGCAAACTGGCTGCGTGGCGCGAAGTCTTGGACAAGCACGGCCTGCCGTGATCCGACCCCGGCAGGAGCGCCGTGGCCGGCGCGGGCGGTGGGTTCAGGTGATAGGCCCGATGGCGTTGACGAGCTGGCGGTAGTCGGATTCGTTGAGCACGAAGTCACCGCGGTCCCAGGCCAGCCCGCGCTGCATGCCATCCGTCTTGACGACCGTCAGGCGCGTGACGTGTGGTTCGTGGATGCCGACCAGGTTGACGGCCGGATTGAAAGCCAGGAACACACCGCGCAAGGGCGCCTGCCGGCGATTGCGCCGCTGCCCGTTCTCCATGTGGAACTGTCCCCATTCCTTCATGCACCAGGGGCTGTCGCGGTACTCGTCCGTGTACACAAAAATCATCACTTGCGCTTCCAGCATGGCGATCTTGTACATCTTGTTCCAGTCGGATTTCATCGCCCCGATGGGCCGCGCACCTGTGGGGGAAACCATGTGCGGCCGCATGTCCAGCGACACGCTCGCCACCCCTTCGGGCGCGATGTCGTTTTGCGCAAATGTTTTGGCGTGGCGCGTGGCGCCGGACCGGGCCACCACCGAGTCCATGTAGACCGCGTCGACCTGGTACAGGTTGTACTGTTTCATCAGGCGGTCGCGCAGCCAGTTGGCGAAATTGGCGCCGTGGTTGGCCATGGCGAAACTGAGCAGGATTTTTGTGGACACCGGTGTTTCCTCCCCCTTCAATGCGCTGCATTATGGAAAAGTCGGCTGGTGCGGTCAAATTTCCGGGGGGCGGCGTGGCGGCGCCATGCAGATCGCCATGATTGCCGGGATCCGGCCGGTGGCTACACTTTGAGGCTTTGACGCTGATCGTGAACAGTCACGCTGTTCCGGGCAGGCCGACCGCCCGGCTGCGTTCCGCGCCAGTATCCGGATTGAACCATGGCCCGCAAAGAAATCAGCAAGCACCCTCCCCGGGAAGACCTGCCCGAGGTCAATTTTTCCGATTTCGGCGACATCCGTTACCTGCACCTGGGCACCGAGTGGGTCCAGGGCTCGATGTTGCTGGACAAACCCTTTGACATCGAGCTCGAGTACGTCCAGCGCATGATGGCCTGGCTGCTGTTTGTCGCGCCTGAGCAGGTGGCCTCGCGCCATGCCATGCAGCTGGGCCTGGGCTCGGCCGCGCTGACCAAGTTCTGCTACAAAAAGCTGAAGATGAAAACCACCGCCGTGGAACTCAACCCGCAGGTGATTGCCGCCTGCCGGCTGTGGTTCAAGCTGCCCAAGGACGATGCGCGCCTGCAGGTGATCCTGGCCGACGCGGCCGAGGAAATCCGCCATCCCCTGCACCGGGGCCGGGTCGATGTCTTGCAGGTGGACCTGTACGACCATGAAGCGGCGGCGCCCGTGCTCGACAGCGAGGCCTTTTACGCCGATTGCCGCGACGCGCTCAGCGAAGACGGCGTGATGACGGTCAACCTGTTCGGCCGCGATTCCAGCTACCTGCGCTCTCTGGAAAAAATCGCTGAAGCGTTTGGTCCGGAATCGGTCTGGGCCTTCAAGCCGACGCGCGAAGGCAACACGGTTGTGGCGGCGCAACGCGAGCCGACCCGGCCTGATCGCCCCGAGTTGGTGCAAAGGGCCGACGAGATCGAATCGCGTTTTGGCCTGCCCGCCAAAAAATGGCTGCGCCTGTTCAAGCCTGTCTGCTGAGTTAAAGTGCCCCCATGCGCCCCGCCACGCCCTCCAAGCCCCGACCTGAAACGACTGGCAAGCCCGTTCCGGCGGGCCCGCTGGACTGGCGCCGCCTGGTCGAATGGCTCAGTGAAGACGGGGTAATCTCGGCCGCCGAGGCGCAGCGCACGATTGCCCGTTGTGCGCAGGTGCAAACCGCCCAGCATCCGCTGATCCGGCTGGCCAGTGTCAGCATGACCCGGGTGGCCGACGGCAAGCCGCTGGATATCGAGACCATTGCCCAGTGGCTGGCCGGCCGCGCCGGCCTCGACTATTTGCGCATCGACCCCCTGAAGGTCGATGTGGGCAAGGTGGCTGACACCATGTCGGCGCTGTATGCCGAGCGCCACAAGGTGTTGCCGGTTCAGGTGACGAGTGCCGAGGTGGTGATCGCGACCTCGGAACCCTTCATCACCGACTGGGTGTCCGAGGTCGAGCGGCAGGCCAAACGCAGCGTGCGCCTGGTGGTGGCGAACCCGGCGGAGATTGCCCGCTACACGGCAGAATTTTTTGCGCTCGCCAAATCGGTCAAGGCGGCGATGAAGGCCGGCGGCAACAGCGGCGCCGCCAGTTTTGAGCAGCTGGTGGAGCTCAACAAGAGCAACAAGCAACTCGACGCCAACGACCAGGGCGTGGTCCAGGTGGTGGACTGGCTCTGGCAATACGCCTTCGACCAGCGCGCCAGCGACATCCACCTGGAGCCGCGGCGCGACCAGGGCGTGATCCGTTTCCGCATCGACGGCGTGTTGCACTCGGTCTACCAGATGCCCATGGGGGTGCACAACGCCATGACCGCCCGCATCAAGCTGTTGGGCCGCATGGATGTGGTCGAAAAGCGCCGCCCGCAGGACGGCCGCATCAAGACGCGCAACCCGCGCGGCGACGAGGTTGAAATGCGCCTGTCGACACTGCCGACGGCCTTCGGCGAAAAAATGGTGATGCGGATTTTCGATCCCGATACCACGGTGAAGGACCTCGATGCGCTGGGCTTTTCGCAGCACGACGCGGCACGCTGGGAGCAACTCGTCAAGCGGCCGTACGGCATTGTGCTGGTCACCGGTCCCACGGGATCCGGCAAGACCACCACGCTGTATTCGACGCTCAAGCGCATCGCCACCGAAGAGGTCAATGTCAGCACCATCGAGGACCCGATCGAGATGATCGAGCCGGCCTTCAACCAGACCCAGGTCCAGGCGCACCTCGATTTCGACTTCCCCGAAGGCCTGCGCGCGCTGATGCGGCAGGACCCGGACATCATCATGGTCGGCGAGATCCGCGACCTGCAGACCGCCGAAATGGCGGTGCAGGCCGCCTTGACCGGCCACCTGGTGTTCAGCACCCTGCACACCAACGACGCGCCGTCGGCGGTATCGCGCCTGATGGAGCTGGGTGTGCCGTCCTACCTGATCAACGCGACGCTGCTGGGCGTGCTGGCGCAACGCCTGGTGCGCACGCTGTGCATGCAATGCCGTGAAAAGGACGAAGGCAGTTCGCGCGAGGCGCTGGCTGAAATCGTCAAGCCCTGGCAGATCAACGGCGGCTACCAGCCTTACAAGCCTGTGGGCTGTGTCGATTGCCGCATGACCGGCTTCATGGGCCGCATGGGCCTGTACGAGCTGCTCACGGTGACAGAGGCCTTCAAGGACAGGGTCACGCGGGAACCGAACATCGACGCCTTGCGGCGGCAGGCGGTGACCGACGGCATGCGTCCCCTGCGCCTGGCCGGTGCGCTCAAGGTGGCCGAGGGCGTGACCACCATCGAGGAAATCCTGTCCACCACCCCACCCATGGCCTAGACCCTGGCCGGGGCTGTCCCGCCCGCGACAAGCGTGGATTTCTGGCGCTTTTTTGCGTAAGTGAAAGCCACATGCCCCGAAGGGGCGATTCCATGCACAATCCAGCGATCCCATATTTCTTATTACAGGAGACAGAACCGTGCATATCAAGAGTCAAAAAGACTTCTTCTGCGGGCTGATGTTCATGGCCGTCGGCGTGGCCTTCGCGTGGGGCGCCAGCACCTACAACGTCGGAAGCGGTGCGCGCATGGGCCCCGGTTATTTCCCGCTGATGCTGGGGGTTCTGCTGGCCGTGATCGGTGCCGCCGTGACCTTCACATCGCTGGTGGTGGAGACCGAAGGCGGCGGCAAGATCGGCAAGATCGCCTGGAGGCCGCTGGTTTTTGTGATCGGCGCCAATGTCATCTTCGGCATTTTGCTGGCCGGCGTCGACAAGTTCGGCATCCCGGCGTTCGGCCTGATCGTGGGCATTTATGCCCTGGTGTTTGTCGCCAGCATGGCCGAAGCCGGCTGGAAGTTCAAGACCACCCTCATTCTGGCGACCGTGCTCGCCGTCGGCAGTTACCTTGCCTTCGTTGTCGCCTTGAAGCTGCAGTTCCCGGTGTGGCCTTCCTTCATCACCGGCTAAGGAAAAAAAATGGATCTGATTGCAAATTTGTCCCTGGGTTTCGGCGTTGCCTTCACGCCGATCAATCTGCTGTATGCCTTTGTCGGTGTGGTGCTGGGGACCTTGATCGGCGTGTTGCCCGGCATCGGCCCGGTGGCGACCATCGCCATGTTGCTGCCGGCCACCTACGCCCTGCCACCGGTGTCCGCACTGATCATGCTGGCCGGCATTTATTACGGTTCGCAATACGGTGGCTCGACCACCGCGATTCTGGTCAACCTGCCTGGCGAATCATCCTCGGTCGTCACCTGTATTGACGGCTACCAGATGGCCCGCAAGGGGCGGGCGGGGCCTGCGCTCGCCGCGGCGGGACTGGGGTCGTTTTTTGCCGGCAGCGTCGGCACGCTGATCATCGCGGCCTTCGCGCCGCCCCTGACCGAGCTGGCCTTCAAGTTCGGCCCGGCTGAATATTTTGCGCTGATGGTGCTGGGCCTGATCGGCGCGGTGGTGCTGGCCTCCGGCTCGCTGCTGAAAGCGGTGGGCATGATTGTGCTGGGTCTGCTGCTGGGCCTGATCGGCACCGACGTGAACTCGGGCGTGGCGCGCTTCAGTTTCGATGTCCCGGAACTCACCGACGGCATCGGCTTCGTCGTGATCGCCATGGGCGTGTTCGGCTACGGCGAGATCATCAGCAACCTGTCGCAGCCCGAGCACGAGCGCGAGGTCTTCACCGCCAAGGTGTCCGGCCTGTTCCCGACCAAGCAGGACTTCAAGGACATGGCGCCTGCGGTGCTGCGCGGCACGGCCCTGGGCTCGGCCCTCGGCATCCTGCCCGGCGGCGGCGCCTTGCTGTCGGCCTTCGCGGCCTACACGCTGGAGAAAAAAATCAAGGGCCGTCCCGGCGAAGTGCCTTTCGGCCAGGGCAATATCCGCGGTGTGGCCGCACCTGAGTCGGCCAACAATGCCGGTTCGCAGACCTCCTTCATCCCGCTGCTGACCCTGGGTATTCCGCCCAACGCCGTGATGGCGCTGATGGTGGGCGCGATGACCATCCACAACATCCAGCCCGGCCCCCAGGTCATGACCAGCAATCCGGAGCTGTTCTGGGGGCTGATCGCCTCGATGTGGATCGGCAATGCCATGCTGGTGATCCTGAACCTGCCGCTGATCGGCATCTGGATCAAGCTGCTGACCATTCCCTACCGCCTGTTGTTTCCCGCGATTGTGCTGTTCTGCGCGATTGGCGTGTACTCGACCAACAACAACACCTGGGACATCTGGATGGTGGCCATTTTCGGTGTCATCGGCTACGTGTTCATCAAGCTGGGCGCCGAGCCGGCACCCCTGCTGCTGGGCTTCATCCTGGGCCCAATGATGGAGGAAAACCTGCGGCGCGCGCTGCTGCTGTCCCGCGGTGACTGGAGCGTGTTTGTCACGCGCCCGATTTCTGCCGGCCTGCTGGCGGTCGGCGCGCTGCTGCTGGTCATCGTGCTGCTGCCTTCCGTGAAGAGTAAACGCGAGGAAGCGTTTGTCGAGGACTGACGTGGCCCATCGGTAAAAAAGGCGCCTGCGGGCGCCTTTTTTGTGTCCGGGCGCCGCTACCGGGTGATAGGCCTGCCCGCGCACATAAGGGCAAAATCGTTCACAATCCTACAGATGAAACGTACACATATCATCGTTGCGGCGTCGCTCTTCACGGCCTTCACGGCCATCGCACAGACGGCGCCGCCGGCCACCGCTGCCTCGACCTATCCCGTCAAACCCATACGCATGATCGTGCCGTTCCCGGCAGGGGGTGCCACCGACATTCTGGCGCGCGCGCTGTCGCAAAAACTGGGCGAAAAAATCGGCCAGACCGTGGTGGTGGACAACCGGCCCGGCGCCGGCGGCACCATAGGCGCGGACGCGGCGTCCAAGGCCTCGCCCGACGGCTACACCCTGCTGCTGGCGACCTCGAGCACCCACAGCATAGGCCCGGCCATCAACCCGAAAATCCCGTACAACGCCGAGACGGATTTCACCCCGATCGCCTACGTCGCCAGCTCGCCCAACATCGTGCTGGTGCCCAACTCGTCGCCGGCCCGGTCCATGCGCGAGTTCACCGATCACGCGCGCAAGAATCCGGGCCGCCTGAACTATGCGTCCAGCGGCAACGGCACCATCGTGCACCTGACCACCGAGTACTTCAAGGCGCAGTCGGGTACCTTCATTCTTCACATCCCTTACCGCGGCACGGCGCTGGCCATGCCGGACCTGATCAGCGGCAAGCTCGATGTGCTGTTCGACTCCTTCGTCACCGGCATGCCGCATGTCAAGGATGGCAAGTTGCGCGCCCTGGCGGTGACCAGCCTCAAACGCACCGCGCTGGCGCCCGAGCTGCCGACGGTGTCCGAAAGCCTGCCGGGCTTCGAGTCGGTGACCTGGTTCGGCGTGTACGGCCCCAAAGGCCTGAATGCGGAGCTCACGGCCCGCGTGAACCAGGCGGTGAATGCGGCACTGGCCGATGCCGATGTCAAGGAGCGTTTCGCACGGCTGGGCGCGGAGCCCACAGGCGGTACGCCGCAGGCCTTTGCCGCCATGGTCCGGGCCGACAATGCCAAATGGAAAAAAATCATCGCCGAGCGCAAGATCACGGCCGAATAAGCACCTGGCCGCCTGCGGCCTCCTTCCCAGAGTGACCCCATGAACTTCAATTACGACAACCCCTATTCCTCCACCCGCCTGCCGCTGTTCGCGCGCAATGTGGTGTCCACCTCGCACCCGCTGGGCGCGCAGGCCGGCCTGCGCATGCTGCTCAAGGGCGGCAACGCGGTCGACGCCGCCATCGCCGCGGCGGCGGCGATGACAATTGTCGAGCCGGTCAGCAACGGCCTGGGCAGCGATGCCTTCGGCCTGATCTGGGACGGCAAGGAGCTGCACGGCCTGAATGCCTCCGGCCGTGCGCCGCAGAGCTGGACACCGGACTACTTCCGGAAAAAATACGGCACCGATGCTCAGACCCCGCCCAAACGCGGCATGGATTCGGTCAGCGTGCCCGGCGCGGTGGCCAGCTGGGTCGCGATGAGCGAGCGCTTCGGCAAGCTGCCTTTTGCCGACCTGATGGAGCCGGCCATCGAGATTGCCGAGCGCGGCTACCTGTTGCCGCCGGTGGTGCAGCAGAAATGGGCGGCAGCCACCGATGAGCTGAAAGGCCAGCCTGGTTTTGCCCAGTCTTTCCTGCCCTGGGGGCGTGCGCCTAACGTGGCCGAGCTGTTCCAGTTCAAGGCGGCCGGCAAGGCCTTGCGCGCGATTGCGCAGAGCAAGGGTTCGGCTTACTACGGCGGCGAGATCGCCCGCGCCATCGAGAAATTTTCGGCGCAAAACGGCGGCAGCGTCACCGCGAAGGATTTTGAAAACTACAAGCCGGAGTGGGTCAAGCCGATCGGCAAGGACTACCGCGGCTACACATTGCACGAGATCCCGCCCAATGGCCAGGGCATTGCCGCACTGATCGCGCTGGGCATCCTCGACAAGTTCGACGTGGCCGGGCTGGCGGTTGATGGCGTCGATTCGCAGCATTTGCAGATCGAAGCCATGAAGCTGGCGTTTGCCGATGTCTACAAATACGTGGCCGAGCCATCGGCCATGGCGGTGAGCGTCGATCAAATGCTGGACGACGCTTACCTCGCATCGCGTGCCAAACTCATCGACATGAAAAAAGCCCAGGACTTCGGCGCCGGCAACCCGGTCAAGGGCGGCACGATTTACCTGACCGCCGCCGACGAGGACGGCATGATGGTCAGCTTCATCCAGAGCAACTACATGGGCTTCGGGTCCGGTTGTGTCGAGCCCGAATACGGCATCAGCCTGCAAAACCGCGGCCATGCCTTCAGCCTGCAGGAAGGCGCCAACCAGGTGGCCCCGGGCAAGCGGCCATTCCACACCATCATCCCGGCCTTCCTCAGCAAGGACGGCCAGCCGGTGATGTCTTACGGCGTGATGGGCGCCAACATGCAGCCGCAGGGCCACATGCAGACGCTGGTGCGCATGCTCGACTACCAACAAAGCCCGCAGGTTGCCTGCGATGCGCCGCGCTGGCGCTACAACGCCGGTTTCGAGATCAATGTCGAATCGGCGATGGACAAGGCCACCGTCCAGGGCCTGGCTGACCGCGGCCACCGCATGGAAGTCATCAACGATTCCTACCAGGATTTCGGCGCCGGCCAGTTCATCTGGCGCGCCGGCAATCCCAAGGTCGAGGGTTACGTGGCGGCCAGCGATGCGCGGCGTGACGGCCAGGCCGTCGGTTTCTGAACCCCGCCTTGTCTGACATTCCAGAGGAAAAATCAGGTTCAGCCCAGGAACGACGGGCGTCGGCAGCTACCAAAAGCATAGCGGGCGGGTTGCTGCTGGCGACGCTGGGTGCCATCTTTTTCAGCGGCAAGGCGATCATTGTCAAGCTCGCCTACCGCTACGGCGTGGATGCCGTCACGCTGATCATGTACCGCATGCTGTTTGCGCTGCCTATCTTCGCGCTGATGGCCTGGTGGGCCAGCCGCGGACAGGCGGCCCTGGGCCGCAAGGACTGGCTGGGCGTGTTGTGGCTGGGCTTCACCGGTTATTACCTGGCGAGTTTCCTGGACTTCGCGGGCCTGGCTTACATCACCGCCTCACTCGAGCGGCTCATCCTGTACCTCAACCCGACCCTGGTGCTGCTGCTGGGGCTGGTGCTCTACCGCCGGCGCATTACCGCGCCGCAAATCATCGGCATGGCCATCAGTTACGGCGGCGTGGTGCTGGTGTTCGGCCATGAAATCACCCTGTTGGGGCCGGAGGCCGCCTGGGGCGCGCTGCTGGTGTTTCTCAGCGCCGTCAGTTATGCGATCTACCTGGTCTACAGCGGCGAGCTGGTCAAGCGCTTCGGCGCCCTGCGGCTGGTCGGCCTGGCCAGCACCGTTGCCTGCCTGTGCTGCCTGCTGCAGTTTGTGCTGCTGCGGCCGCTGAGTGCGGCGGCGGTGGCGCCCGAGGTGATCTGGCTGTCCCTGCTCAACGCGACGCTGTGCACGGTCGCCCCTGTGCTGATGGTGATGATGGCGATCGAGCGCATAGGCGCCAGCCTGGCCTCGCAGGCGGGCATGGTGGGGCCGATGTCCACCATCCTGATGGGCGTGGTGATTCTCGGTGAGCCGTTCACCGCGTGGGTGGCGGCGGGGACGGTGCTCGTGATTGCGGGGATTTTTGTGTTTACCCGTGCGGGCAAGGCCTAGGCGCGCGGCGCTTGCTTCATGCTGCGTCCCCGGCTCGCCTCGGTTGCCAGGACCTGACTCCCCACTCCCACCCCTAGCCCCTCCCTCGCCCCGCTGGGCGATGGAGGGGGACCTCATGTGGCCGCGTGCGCTGCGCTCGCGTGCAAACATGACGGCCTCTTGGGATTCCCGCAAGAGAAGCGCTACGCGCTTCTCTTGCTCCGGACTTTTGCTCCCGCGTTGGCTTCCCCCACCCTTCTGTATGCGCCGAGGAGCGCAGGGCCAGACGGATCAGGGCGAGCGATTCTGAGCGAAGCGATTCGAGCTCGACCCCGGCTGGACCGAGCACCGCAGGTTGCCCGCAGCGAAGCGGAGGGACGCAGACAGCAGGGTCGCCTTTTCTTTGGTGACTTTCTTTTGGCGAAGCAAAAGAAAGTTACTTGCCGCCGGGCAACCCCCGGCCAACGGGCGTGTGCGAACCAGGAGGGGAAGATGCCCTCGACAGGTCCACTCAGGACGCTGAAGAAGGCGTCCCTACTTTTTCACCGGAACCCGCCGCCCGGCCGGTGCAGCGGCCGCCGGCGCATTGGCGCTGCTGGCGGTGCGTGAGGCCGCCAGCCGTTCCATGCGCTGCGCCACGGTGATGGCGCCTTGTCCGCTCAGGCCGTCCAGGCGGTTGCCCATGGCCTGCTCCAGCAGGTCCAGCCTTTGCTGTGCCGGCGGGTGCGTGCTCAGCGACAGTGCAAACAGCGGGTTGTCGGGCGTCGCGGTGCGCAACTGCTGCAGCACCGCCACCAGGCCGTAGGGGTCGAAGCCGGCGCGTGCCGCCAGTGCCACGCCGTGGCGATCGGCCTCGAACTCGTCGCCCTGGTCCAGTCCGCGCGAATACAGGTCGCGTCCCAGGCTCAGGAACTGGGCTGAGACCGCGCTGGCCAGCTGGCCCTTGACCTGCGAACCAACCACCTGGGTCAGCAGGCCGGCGCGGGCCGACTTGGCCATGGCCTGCAGGTGGTGCTTGCCGGTGACATGGGTGATTTCATGCGCGAGGATGCCGGCCAGTTCGGCCTCGTCGGCCACGCCGTCCACCAGACCCTTGGTCACGAACACATAACCGCCTGGGGCGGCAAAGGCGTTGAAGCCGGGATCATCGAGCACGCCGAAGGTCCAGGGCAGCTGCGGCCGCGAGGACTGCAGGCTGATCCAGCGCCCGAGCTGGTTGACGTAACGCTGCAGCGCCAGGTCCGGGTGCAGCGGCTTGCTGCCCAGCAACACGGCTGCCAGTTGCCGGCCGATCTCGATTTCTTTCGGTTCGTCGATCTGTTCCAGTGACTGCGACAGCAGGCCGATCAGGTTGCCGGCGTTGGCCGCCTGGCCGCCGCCGGCGGGTGCCAGTCCCGCACCCAGCAGGTTTCCGAGCACGCCTCCCGGCGACGCGGGCTGCGGCTGGGCCGGCGCTTCGGCGGGCGCCGCCTGGCGCAGGAAGGAGCCCAGCAGGTTCAAGGCCTTGGCGCCGTCCTGGCTCCAGGCGGGAGCGCCGGTCAAGGCGGCAGCCAGCGCCAGTGCGGCAAGCCCTGCGGGTCGGTACATGGCGTGGCGTGTCGTGTTCATGACGCAACTCCTCAGTTGTTGTTGTTCACGAAGCCGCCGGGGTTCGCCGTTTGCGGCTGGGCCTGCACCGGGACCGGCAGCGGCTCGACCGCGCGGCTGCTCAAGGCCGCTTGGGCCGCGAACTGGCGCGCCTGGTCGGCGTCCTGCCGCAGGGCCTCGGCCAGCACCACGGCGGTCGGGTTGGGCTGGGCCCGCGCCAGGTCTTCGGCGCCGAGTCCGCGTATGCCGACGGTGGAGGTGGCCGTGACCGTGCCGCCCTGGGCGCTGCCCTTGTTGAAAAAGCTGGTCAGGCCGCGCAGTGCGCCGGCGCCGACGCCCGCCGGTGCCGCGCTGGCGGCAGAACCGACGTCGAACATGTGGACCCAGCCCGAGGCGCCCTCGGACGTGCGCACCTGGATCCAGGCGCCTTGCCGTGCGCCGGAGCGAGTCACCGGCGTGCGCGCGGCCAGGGGGGCCAGGCTGCGTGAACTGTCACCGGGGGCCTCGCGCAGCTCGGCAGCGCGCTTGACCAGCAAAGGCTCGGTTTGCGCCTGGACTCCTGCGCCCGCGAGCAGCAGGACACAAGAGACCAGCCCGTGCAGGCGGTTGAATTTACTCAGTATCATGGCCGCTCACTTTCACGAAACGAAGCGGGAATTATTATGGATTTGGGTATCGCAGGCAAATGGGCGCTGGTGTGCGGCGCGAGCAAGGGGCTGGGCCTGGGCTGCGCCCAGGCGCTGGTGCGCGAGGGCGTGAACGTGCTGATCGTTGCGCGGGGTGCCGAGGTGCTGGAAGCCGCTGCTACCAAACTGATAGCTGGCGACGCACGGACGACGGGGGCGACGGTCCAATTTGTTGCTGCGGACATCACCACCGCCGAAGGCCGCGCCGCGGTGTTTGCGCAGCGCAAGGACTTCGACATCGTTGTCACCAACGCCGGCGGCCCGCCGCCGGGCGACTTCCGCGACTGGGACCGCGATGCCTGGATCAAGGCGCTCGATGCCAACATGCTGACCCCGATCGAGCTGATCTAGGCCACGGTGGACGGCATGGCCGAACGCGGTTTCGGCCGCATCGTCAACATCACCTCTGCTGCGGTCAAGGCGCCCATCGACATCCTGGGCCTGTCCAACGGCGCGCGCAGCGGCCTGACCGGTTTTGTCGCCGGCGTGGCGCGCACCAGCAAGCTGGCGGGCAGTGGTGTGACCATCAACAACCTGTTGCCCGGCGCCTTCGAAACCGACCGCCTGCGCGTCACCATGCAGGGCGCTGCCAGCAAAAGCGGCCAGCCGGTGGATGCCATCATGGACGCGCGCCGCAAGACGATTCCGGCCCGGCGTTTTGGCACGCCGGAAGAGTTCGGTGCCATCTGCGCGTTTTTGTGCAGCACCCATGCGGCCTACATCACCGGCCAGAACGTGCTGGCCGATGGCGGCGCGTATCCCGGGACCTACTGAGCCGGGCCAGGCCTGGCGCGTTGCAGGCATGCCATGTCCGGCCTGCTGAGAAACCTGCTGACCCTCATGGGCGCGCTGTGGCAGCACCGCAGTGCGGCTGCGCAATCGCGCACGCTGGTGCATTTTCGGGTCACGCCGCTGGACACCGGCTTGGCCACCCTCAAGAGCGATCGTTACCTGCAAATGGCGGAAGCCGCGCAGCTGGACTACGGCATCAAGACCGGTCTGCTGCAGGACATGCTGCGCCGGCGTTGCAGTTTCGTGAATGCCTCCCAGCTGGTGCGCTTCGCCCGGCCGGTCCGCCTGTTCAATCGGGTGAGCGTGGCGTCGCAGGTGATTTATGCCGATGCCACATTCGCTTACTTCCAGCATGTGTTCATGGTCGGGGCAGTGCCGCACGCCGAGGTGTGGGTGAAGATGAAGTTCAAGAGAGGGCGGCTCACCATCGCCCCCGGCGAATTGCTGGGCAGCTTCGCCGGCCCCAAGCCGGCCCGGCTGCAGCATTGGGACGATAGCCTGGCCGCGCTGGCGCAGGATCTGCGTGCCTGAACCATGGCCTTTTCAGACCGTTTCGCCGATCCCGAACCGCAGCGTGCGCAGGTGGATGCCTGGCCCGGCCCTGCGGTGCTGGAGTTCGGCACGGCCTGGTGTGGTTTCTGCCGCGGCGCGCAGCCCCTCATCGCGGCGGCCTTTGCCGGCCATCCCGGCGTGCACCACCTCAAGATCGAGGACGGCAGCGGGCGCCGTCTGGGCCGCTCCTTCGGCATCAAGCTGTGGCCGACGCTGGTGTTTCTGCGCGACGGCCGTGAGATGGCGCGGCTGGTGCGGCCGGCGCGTGAAGCGGATGTCGCCCGGGCGCTGGCCGCGATTGACCCGCCGGCCTGAGCCAGCCCCCTGATCCGCGTTAATCCGCCGGCGCTGGCAGATGCTGCAAGTCCCGAATCCTGGCGTTGACGATCAGGCCGGCCTGCACCACAAAGCCCGCCAGAGCCAGCACCAGGCAGGCCGGCTCGCCCCATGTGGCACCGACAAAACCACCGAGCGCGGCGCCGACCGGACGGGCGCCGGTGTTGGCCGTCAGAAAAATCGCCGACACACGGCCCAGCAGGGCACCGGGTGTGACGGTCTGGCGCAGTGTGGTGGAGGTGATGGTCCAGATGATCGGGCCGGCGCCGAAAAGGAAAAAGGCCAGCCCGGCCAGCAAGCCGGATGGCAGGACCAGCGTGACCACCATGGTGAGGGCCGCCAGCACCGAAAAGGCCGGCCCCAGCTGGATGGCGCGGCCGAAAGGCAGCGTGGCGACAATACGCGGTGCCAGCAGCGCGCCCGCGATCATGCCGACGCCGTAACAAGCCAGCGTCAGGCCCACCGCGGCTGCACTCAGGCCGAGCAGCCGCAGCGCATACGGCACATAGGCCGCCTGCAGGACAAACCAGGACAGGTTCCATGCCACGGCCGTCAGCAGAATCGGCCGCAACAGCTCATGTCGCCAGACGAGTTGTGCACCGTCCCGCAGTTCCAGCAGCGGATGGCGCGTTGCCGCCGCCGGGCGCGCGGGTTCCGTCAATTGCAGCAGCAGGGCCAGCGCCGCTACCGACAGCATCGCGGCGAGCACAAATGCAGCCGGTGCACCGGCCCATGCCACCAGCGCCCCGCCCAGGGCCGGGCCACCCGCAAACGCAGCGCTTCTTGCCAGTTCCAGCCGGCCGTTGGCCCTGGCCAGGGCCTGGCGCGGCACCAGCGAGGGCAGCAGCGCCGGTGCCGCCACGCTGAAGCCCACGGTGCCTGCGGCGCCAACAAAGCCCAGCAGAGCCAGCAGCGCGATGGAGGGTTCACCGACAACAAGCAGCGCCAGCAGGGTGAGCAGGGACAGGGCGCGCAGTGCTTCGGCCGCGGCCATCATGCGTCGCCGCGAACCGCGGTCGGCCAGCAGGCCCAGCGGCATGGCCAGCAGCAGAAACGGCAGGGTTTGCGCCGCGGCCAGCAGCCCGATGTCGCCGGGCCCGGCATCCAGCAGCAGCACGGCGACGATGGGCACAGCCGCCAGGCTCAGTTGCTCGGCCGATTGCGCGGCGAGGTTGGCCCAGCCCAGGGTGGCCATGGATGGCGGAAGCTTGGCAGTCATGGGTTGTGTCGGGAAATGCCCATCTTCGCGCGGGTGTGTGCAGGCGGCTGGCCGTTTGCGGACCCGTGAGCGCGCACAATGGGTGCATGAAAGCTCCCCCCAGACTGCAGTCCCTGATCGAGGAAGGCCTGATCGACAGTGTTGTGCGCCAGCTCATGAGCGGCAAGGAAGCCATGGTGTACGTGGTGCGTTGCGGCGACGACACGCGATGCGCCAAGATCTACAAGGAGGCCACGCAGCGCAGCTTCCGCCAAGCGGTGGACTACACCGAAAACCGCAAGGTCAAGAACAGCCGCCAGGCGCGGGCCATGGCCAAGGGCACGAAGTTTGGCCGCCAGGCGCAGGAGGCGGCCTGGCAAAGCGCCGAAGTCGATGCGCTGTACCGGCTGGCCGCCGCCGGTGTGCGTGTGCCCACGCCCTACAACTTCCACGACGGCGTGTTGCTGATGGAACTGGTGACGGACGAGCGCGGTGACGCCGCGCCGCGGCTCAACGATGTGCTGCTGACGCGCGAGCAGGCACTGGCGCATCACGCGATGCTGATCCGCCAGGTGGTGCGCATGCTCTGCGCCGGCGTGGTGCACGGCGACCTGTCGGAGTTCAACATCCTGCTGGGCCACCAGGACGGGGTGGACGGCCCGGTGATCATCGACCTGCCGCAGGCCATCGACGCTGCCGGCAACAACCACGCCGCCCGCATGTTGCTGCGCGACGTGGACAACCTGCGCCATTTTTTCGGCCGCGTCGCGCCCGAACTGCTCGCGACCGACTACGGCCTCGAAATCTGGGAGTTGTACCAACGCGGCGCGCTGCAGGTCGACACGCCGCTGACCGGCCGTTTCGAGCGCCGGACCGCGCCGGTGGACATGGGCAGCGTGTTGCGCGAGATCGACGATGCGCGCGCCGAAGAGGCCGCGCGGCGGGTACGCATGCAGCTTGCGGGCTGAGCTGCAGCCGGGCGCCACGGCCCGGCGGGTCGAAGCGTGTTACTTCGCTGCTGTGGGCGACACGATGTGCCAGACCCCACCGCTGCCGTTGCCGTTGCGGTCCCCGGGCTTGGCATCCCCGGCGAAGTAGTACAGCGGTTTTCCATTCACCGTCCACTGCTTGCCGCCCGCCGCGTCGATCAGGCCGAAGTTGCCCGTTGCCGTGGCGCCAGGCTTGGCCATAAAGGCCGGCCATGCGGCCAGGCAGCCGCCTGCGCAGTTGCTTTTGTTGGGCGCGTCCTTGTCGAAGGTGTAGACGGTGCGTCCGGCGGCGTCGGCCAGTGCGCCGTCCTTCACCACGGGTTGTGCCTGCACGCCAAAGTGCAGAAGCGTCAGCAGGGTTGCAGCCAGGAGGGTGTGCTTGTTCATGATCAGGTCTTCCTTGTAAGTTGTCACCAGCAGGTGTACCAGCGGAACGCGACATTGCGTTCTGACCCTACTCACGCCGGAAGAAGAAATTTGGACGCAAGGCGCCGGAATTATTTTCCCGCGGGCTGCCATTGGCTTCGCGCAGGCCAAACCCGGCAGGCCCGGGCCGGGCGGACGCTTGCGTCAGCTCAGTGATCCCCGGACCGGCGCGCGCCGCGATGACACCACAATCCCGCCGACGATCAGCACAAAGGCGATGCCGTGGTACAGCTGCGGCCATTCGCCGAGAAAGGCGGCTGACATCAGCGCCGCGAACAAGGGCGTGAGGTTGGAGAAAAAACCGGCGATGTTGGGCCCGACGCGCTGCACGCCCACGCCCCAGCAGCGGTAGGCCAGGATGGCCGGGCCGACGGCCACGTAGAGCAGGGCGGCGGCCAGCGGCCAGCCCCAGACGATGCGGGCGTCCGTCAGTGCCCACTCACCGGCCGCAAACAGCCCGGACCAGCCCAGCCCGAACACCATCTGCGCCATCAGGAAGGCGGCCCAGTCATGGCGGATGTCGGGCGGGTCTTTTGGCTGCGACAGCATCCAGCTGTAAAAGGCCCAGGCCAGCGTGGCCAGCAGCACATACACATCGCCGGGCACCAGCCGGATCTGCGCCAGCAGCGCCCACTGGCCGCGCGCCAGCACCAGCAGCACGCCGGCAATCGACAGCAGCGCGCCCAGCACCTGCCGGCGCGAGATACGCTGGCCGAAACACAGCGCGCCTATGGCCAGCATCCAGACCGGCACGCTGGAGGCGACCAGGGTGACGTTGAGCGGGGTCGAGGTCTTCAGCGCCAGGTACTGCAGCGCGTTGTAGCAGCCCACACCCAGCAGGCCCAGCACCGCGAAGCGTTTCCAGTGGGGCCACAGGCTGCTGCCGGGCCGCAGCAGCCAGCCGGCCAGCGGCAGCAAAATCACAAAGGCCAGCGCCCAGCGCAGGAAGTTCAGCGTGATCGGCGGCACCAGTTCGTGCACCAGCCGCCCCACCACCGCGTTGCCGGCCCACAGCAGCGGCGGTACCAGCAGCAGCAGGGCAGTGCGAAAATCCAGTCCGGTTGTCATGCGGGAACTGTAACCATGTGCCTGCCGCCTTGCTGAAAAAAGCCTGAACGCCCGGCGCTGCCGCGGGATGGCGCGGCATGCGGCCAGCAAGCCCGCTGGTTTCGTGGCAGGATGCAGGCCGCACTCTTCTTCAACCGCATTTCAAGGAATTCACCATGGCCATGACCCGCTCCAAAGCCGTCCGTATCGACCAGCACGGGGGGCCCGAAGAGCTCAAGCTGGTGGACGTGGAGGTCGGCGAGCCCGGGCCGGGCGAGATCCGCATCCGCCACAAGGCGGTGGGCCTGAACTACATCGATATTTACCAGCGTGCCGGCGTGTACAAACTGCCCATGCCGCTGCAGCTCGGCATGGAAGCCTCGGGTGTGGTCGAGGCCGTCGGCGAGGGCGTGACCCACCTGAAGGCCGGCGACCGCGCCGCCTATGCCAGCCAGCCGCCCGGCAGCTACTGCGAAGTGCGGGTCATGCCGGCCAAATGTGTCTGCAAGCTGCCCGACGACATCTCCTTCGACACCGGCGCGGCCATGATGCTCAAGGGCCTGACGGTGCAGTATCTGCTGCGCCGCACCCAGCCCCAGGGCGGGCTGCAGGCCGGCGACCACGTGTTGTTCCATGCTGCCGCCGGCGGCGTCGGCCTGATCGCCTGCCAGTGGGCCAAAGCCATGGGCCTGCAACTCATAGGCACGGCCGGGTCCGACGACAAATGCGCGCTGGCGAAGGAGCACGGCGCAGCCTTCACCATCAATTACGCGAAAGAAGATTTTGTGGCGCGCGTCAAGGAGATCACCGGCGGCCAGGGCGTGAAGGTGGTGTACGACTCGGTCGGCAAGGACACCTTCCTGAAGTCGCTGGACTGCGTGCGGCCATTCGGCCTGGTCGCCAATTTCGGCAACGCTTCCGGCAAGGTCGAGCCGCTGGACATCGGCCTGCTGGCGGCCAAGGGCTCGCTGTATGTGTCGCGTCCCACGCTGTTCACCCACATCGCCAACCGCGAGACCACGCAGGCCATGGCCGATGATCTGTTTGCCATGGTCGGCAGCGGCAAAGTCCGGATTCCCATCGACCAGCGTTTCGCCCTGGCCGATGTGGCCGAGGCGCACCGCTCGCTGGAAGCGCGCAAGACCACCGGCTGCACCATCCTGACGCTCTGATTGGAACTGCGCATGGACCCGCACTGGCTGACGGCCCTGCGTGCCAGTGGCCAACGGGCACCGGTGCGGCCGCGCCTGCCGCTGCTGGCCGGCGACGCCATCATCGGTTCGGTGGAGCCTGATTTTTTAAGCCAAATCAGACTCCAGCCCATATTCGACGGGCGTGAGCAGCTACTAAAAACAGAGCATGCCGGCGGCCCGGCCTGGCGCCTGCTGGGTGAACCGACCGCTGCGCTGGGCGCGCTGGCGCTGGCTTTGCGCGACGCCGGCCTGGCCCACGCCTGGCGCGACGAGCAGCTCGCAGTGACCGATGGGCAGGGCAGTCGCATCGCCAGCGTGGAGCGCGCCGTGGTGCGTGTGCTGGGCATCCCGACCGCCGCGGTGCACCTGATCGGCCAGGCGGAAGACGGCCGCTTCTGGGTGCAGCAGCGCGCCTTCGACAAGTCCAACGACCCCGGTATGTGGGACACGCTGATGGGCGGCATGATCAGCGGTGCCGACACGCTGGCCAGCGCCCTCGAGCGCGAAACCTGGGAAGAGGCCGGATTGCGGCTCGAGGACCTGCGCGACGTGGTTCGCGGCGGCCACATCGACATCCGCCGGCCCTGCGACGACGGCCACGGCGCCGGCTACGTGATCGAACGCATCGACTGGTACCACTGCACCGTGCCCGACGGGCAGGTGCCGGTGAACCAGGACGGCGAGGTCGAACAGTTTGTGTTGATGGATGGTGGCGAGATGACAGCCCGGATGCATGCCGGCGAGTTCACCAGCGAAGCCGCGCTGATCCAGGCGGCGCTGCTGGAAGCGGGCCGCTGAGACGCCACGCTCACTCGAGGGCTGATACCGCCCGGCCGATCTCGGGCCAGCGGTGATGCAAATACAGCCAGGCCACCAGGCCGATACCCAGCATCAGCAGCGATACCGCCGCCAGCGCCACCGTCGAATGCATGATCAGCGGCGCGATCACGCCGGCCACGATGCCGTTGGCGGTCGAGCCGATGAAGGCCTGCAGCGATGAAGCCATGCCGCGCCGCTCGGGATACAGGTCCAGCACCAGCAGGGTCACCACCGGCACCATCAGGGCCCAGCCAAAGGCGAAAATCGCAATCGGAAACAGTGCCCAGGACACATGCGCCTTGAACAGCCAATTGGCCAGCAGGTTCAGCACGGCGACCACCAGCATGATCACAAAGCCGTGGCGAATCTGCTGCTTGGGCGCAATCTTGCCGGCCAGGCGCCCGCTGAGCCAGGCGCCGGCCATGATGCCGGTGATGGTCAACACGAAGAACCAGAAGAACTCGGTCGGCGCCAGCTTCAGGTGCCTTTCGAGGAATTCGGGCGCCGCCAGCACATACAAAAACATGCCGTTGAAGGGCACACCGCTGGCCAGTGCCAGCAGCAGGAAACGCGGGCTGGCGCCGAGCTGCCAGTAACCGCGCATCAGGTGTTTGACATTGAAAGGCTGGCGTTGCGTGACATGCAGCGTCTCCGGCAACAGCCGGTAGTTGGCGGTCCACAGCAACACGCCGACGCCGGTCAGGAACCAGAAGATCGCGTGCCAGTCCAGGTGCACAAACAGCCAGCCGCCGATGATGGGTGCAATCGCCGGCGCCACGCCGAAATAAATGGTCACTTGGCTCATCACCTTCTGCGCCTGCGCCGGCGGGAACATGTCGCGGATCACGGCACGCGACACCACGATGCCGGCGCCGGTGGACAGGCCCTGTAGCGCCCGGAACAACACCAGCTGTTCGATGCTTTGCGACAGCGCACAACCGGCCGAGGCCACGGTGAACATCGCAATGCCCCACAGCACCACCGGTCGCCGGCCGAAGCTGTCGGCCAGCGCGCCGTGGAACAAATTCATGAAGGCGAAGCCGAACAGGTAGGCCGACAGCGTCTGCTGCATCTCGACCGGTGTGGCGCCCAGCGAGCGCGCAATGCCCGAAAACGCCGGGATGTAGGTGTCGATGGAAAACGGCCCCAGCATGCCCAGCAGCGCCAGCAGCACGGCCAGCGCCCAGCGTGGTCCCTTCCAGAGCTGGTCAGCGTTGGGGTTCATGGCGACCGGCCCGGCCGATCAGCGCAGTTCATCGGTCAGCACACCCTGGCGCAGCCGGTTCGGCGCGAGTGCGCCGGCCGAGTCGAGGATGGGGTAGGCGATCGAGCAGATGTGCGAGTTGATGCGCTTCAGGTCACTGATCAAATCGATGTGCAGCGAGCTGGTTTCCATGCTCTGCATGGTGCGGTCGGACAACCGGCCCAGGTGGGTGGTGGCATACGCGCGTTCGAGGTCACGAAAGCGCGCTTTTTCTTCGAGCAGCTTCTGCGCATCACGCACGCTGCCGTTGAGGAACACACTCATGCTCAGGCGCAGGTTGTCGATCAGGCGCTGGTGCAGCTCGCAGATTTCGGCCATGCCGGCTTCCGAGAAATTGCGGCCTGGCTTGATCTTCTTGTCCTCGATGTCGATCAGCACACGTTCGATGATGTCGCCGATCTGCTCCATGTTGATGGTGAAGCTGATGATGTCGGTCCAGCGCCGGCTTTCTTCCTCGCCCAATGCCTCGCGCGAAATTTTGGTCAGGTAATACTTGATCGCCGAGTACAGCTCGTCCACCGTGTCGTCCATCTTGCGCAGGTCCTCGGCGAGCTGCAGGTCGTTGCGGCGTATCACTTCCAGCACGCCCAGCAACATGCTTTCGACCACGTCGGCCTGGTGCAGCGCCTCACGCGCTGCGCAGGAGATCGCCAGCGAGGGGGTGGCCAGCGCCGAAGGGTCCAGGTGGTGCGGCCGGCCCCCGGCCGTGGCGCCCTTGACCGGGCGCGGCAGGAATTTTTCGACCCAGCGTGCCACCACCTGGGTCCAGCCGATGAAGACCACGCCGACGGCCACGTTGAACATCAGGTGAAACAGCACCACCATGGTGGCGGTCTCACCCAGGTGCGGCGCCACATGGCGCAGCCACAGGCCCACAAAAGGCGCCGCCACCGCCACCCCGAGCAGCTTGAACACCAGGTTGCCCAGCGGCACCTGGCGCACCTCGATGGCCGAGCGGGCCGTCGTCAGCACCGCCAGCAGGCCGCTGCCGAGGTTGGCGCCCAGCACCAGGCCGAGCGCAACGTCTGGCGGGATCACGCCGGAGGCCGCCAGCGTGGCGGTCAGCAGCACGATGGCCAGGCTGGAATAGGAGACCACCGCCAGCACGGCACCGGCGGTGATCTCGAGCAGCAGGTCGCTGCTCAGGGTGCCGAGCAGGGCCTTGATCGCCGGGTTGGAGGTCAGCACGGCGGTCGAGTCCGTCACCAGGCGCAGTGCCAGCAGCATCAGCCCCAGGCCGATCAGGATGCGGCCGACCCGCCCGACATTGGTCGATTGGCGCGAGATGAACAGCACCACGCCGGAAAAAATGAATAGCGGCGACAGCCAGGACAGGTCGAAGGAAAACACCACGGCCATCAGGCTGGTGCCGATGTCGGCGCCCAGCATCACCGCCAGCGCCAGCGGCAGGGCGATCAGCCCCTGGCCGACAAACGAGGAGACGATCAGCGCCGTCGCGGTGCTGGACTGCACCAGTGCGGTCACGCCTATGCCCGACAGGGCGGCGTTGAAGCGGTTGCTGATGCTGCGTGACAGCACCTGACGCAGGTTGGCCCCGAACACACGCAGGATGCCGGTTCTGACCAGATGGGTGCCCCAGACCAGCAGCGCGATGGCAGCCAGCAAATTCAACAGATGCTTCATATAAGAGAGTTCACTATAACGCCGGTGCGTCGCTTGCAGGGGGCCTCAGGTCCCCCCATACACCACCGTGTGTCTCCCTCAAGCAGGGAACAGGCCAGCCGCGAGGCCGGCTAGCGTGCCTTGCGGACCCGCAGCAACTCGTCCAGGATCAGGCAGACTGCGCCCACGGTGATCGCGCTGTCGGCAATGTTGAAGGCCGGGAAGTGCCAGCCCGCATAGTGAAAATCGAGAAAGTCCACCACATAACCATGCAACATGCGGTCGATCACATTGCCCACGGCCCCGCCCAGGATGCAGGCCAGCGCGAACGAAAACAGCTTTTGCCCGGAATGGGACTTGAGCATCCACACGATAAAGATGGCGGCCGCAATGCCGATGGCGGTGAAAAACCAGCGTTGCCAGCCGGAGGCCGAAGCCAGGAAGGAAAACGCCGCGCCGCTGTTGTGCACCCGCACGATGTTGAAAAAATTCGTCACGTAGGTCGCGTCACCGAGCTGGTAATAACCCAGGATCAGCACCTTGGTGAACTGGTCGGCAATCAGCAGGATCAGCGCCAGGCCCAGCCAGGGGAGCAGGCTGGCCGACGTGTTTCCGAAGGTGGGTTTGGCCATTATGCGAATTTCCTGTCTTCACCCGCGCCAAACAGGTTGCTGGTGCAACGGCTGCAAATCGTGGGATGCGCCGGGTCCTGCCCGACATCGGCGCGGTAATGCCAGCAGCGTTCGCATTTGGTGTCTGAACTGGGCTTGACCCTGATGGACAGAGCGTCAGCAGCTATCAATTCAATAGCGGAGGTGATGAAGGCAAACTTCAGGTCTTGCCCCAGGCTGGCCAGCAGGGTGTGGTCGGACGGCGCGACTTCCAGCGCCACGTTGGCCTGCAGCGACGAGCCGACCTGGCCGTCGGCACGCAGGGCCTCGATGTCCTTGTTGACCGCATCACGCAATTCGCGCACACGGCCCCACTTCGCCAGCAGCGCCTCGTCGGGCGCGGCCAGTTCGACGTAGGTCTCCATGAAGATGGACTCGGACGCGCCGCAGACCTTCCAGGCCTCCTCGGCGGTGAAGCTCAGGAAAGGCGCCATCCAACGCAGCATGGCCTGGGTGATCTGGTGCAGCGCGGTCTGCGCGCTGCGCCGCGCCAACGACTTGGGCGCGGTGGTGTAGAGGCGGTCCTTCAGGATGTCGAGGTAGAAGGACCCCAGGTCCTCGCTGCAGTAGATCTGCAGCTTGGACACCACCGGGTGGAACTCATACACCTCGTAATGCGCCAGGATGTCGGCCTGCAGCTGCGCCGCGCGGCTGAGCGCATAACGGTCGATCTCCAGCATCTGGTCCGGCGCGACCGCGTCTTTCGCCGGATCGAAGTCGCTGATGTTGGCCAGCAAAAACTTCAGCGTGTTGCGCACGCGGCGGTAGGTGTCCACCACGCGAGCGAGGATCTACTCGTCGCCCGCGATGTCGCCGGAGTAGTCGCTCGCGGCCACCCACAGGCGGATGATTACGGCGCCCAGCTTCTTGCTGGTTTCCTGCGGATCGACGCCATTGCCCTGCGACTTGCTCATCTTGCGGCCTTGGCTGTCCACGGTGAAACCGTGGGTCAACAGGCCCTTGTAAGGCGCGTGGTCGTACATCGCGCAGGCGGTCAGCAGCGAGGAATGGAACCAGCCGCGGTGCTGGTCATGCCCTTCGAGGTAGAGGTCGGCCGGCCAGGTGGACTGGGCGGCATGGCTTTTCTGCAGCACGGTGTAGTGCGTGGTGCCCGAGTCGAACCAGACATCCAGGATGTCATTGCTCTTGGTGTAGAACTCGGCGTCCGCGCCTATCAGCGATTCGGCCGTGGCCTTGCTCCAGGCCTCGATGCCGCCCTCGGCCACCATGGCGGCGGCGGTGTCCAGCAGCTCCATGGTGCGCGGGTGCAGCTCGCCCGTTGCGGTGTGGATGAAAAACGGCAGCGGCACGCCCCAGTTGCGCTGGCGCGAGATACACCAGTCGGGCCGGCCGGCGATCATGTCGCGCAGGCGCACCTTGCCGTTTTCCGGGTAGAAGCTGGTTTCCTCGATGGCGTTGAGGGCGAGCTGGCGCAGGGTCTGCGGCGCCTTGTCCCTGGTGAACACACCTTCGCCCTCGTCCATGCGGATGAACCACTGGGCTGCAGCGCGGTAGATCACCGGCGACTTGTGGCGCCAGCAGTGCGGGTAGCTGTGGGTGATGGTTTCGGTGGCGAACAGGCGGCCGGCCTCACGCAGCGCGTCGATCACCAGCGGCGCGGCTTTCCAGATGTTGAGCCCGCCGAACAGCGGCAACTCGTCTACGTAGCGGCCATGCGCCTGCACCGGGTTCAGGATGTCGTCCACCGCGATGCCGTTGGCGATGCAGGAGTTGAAATCCTCCACACCGTAGGCAGGCGAGGAGTGCACGATGCCGGTGCCGTCGTCGGCCGTGGCGTAGTCGGCCAGGAACACCGGGCTCAGGCGGCGGTAACCTTCATGCACGTCGTGCAAGGGGTGCTGGAAGTTCAGCAGCGCCAGGTTTTTGCCTTCGGTCGTGGCCAGGACGGTGCCGGTGAGAAGGAAGCGCGCCATGCACTTTTCCACCAGCGAGGCGGCCAGCAGCAGGATGCCGCGCTCGGTATCGACCAGCGCGTACTCGAGCTCCGGGTTCAGGTTCAGCGCCTGGTTCGCCGGGATGGTCCAGGCGGTGGTGGTCCAGATCACCGCATACGCGTCCTTGTCCAGGCTCTGGAGGCCGAAGGCGGCTGCGAGTTTGTCCGGCTCGGCCGACCTGAAGCCGACGTCCAGCGTCTGCGACTTCTTGTCGGCATATTCGATCTCGAACTCGGCCAGCGAGGAGCCGCAGTCGAAACACCAGTAGACGGGTTTCAGGCCGCGATAAACGAAGCCGCGCTCCATGATGCGTTTGAGCGCGCGGATTTCGTCGGCCTCGTTGCCGGGGGCCATGGTCAGGTAGGGCTTGTCCCATTCGCCGAGCACGCCCAGGCGCTTGAAGTCCTCCTTTTGCAGCGCGATCTGCTCGGTCGCGTAGGCGCGGCTTTTGGCCTGCACCTCGTCACGGCTGAGCTTGCGGCCAAAGGTTTTTTCGATCTGGTTCTCGATCGGCAGGCCGTGGCAGTCCCAGCCCGGCACGTAGATCGCGTCCATGCCCTTGAGCTGGCGTGCCTTGACGATCATGTCTTTCAGGATCTTGTTGACCGCGTGGCCCATGTGGATCTGGCCGTTGGCATAAGGCGGGCCGTCGTGCAGCACAAAGCGCGGCTTGCCGGCGCGCACGTCGCGCAGCTTCTTGTAGATGCCCTTGTCGTCCCACTCCTTGACCCAGCCCGGCTCGCGTTTGGGCAGGTCGCCGCGCATCGGGAACGGGGTGTCGGGCAGGTTGAGGGTGCTGCGGTAATCGGTTTTGGTGTCGGACATGGAATGCTCTTGTTGGGGCAGCCTGATGGGTCAGGGCGCCGGAATGCTGTTCGGGGGACAAGCCTTGCGCCGGAGGGGGCGGGGCCAGAAGCGACGAGATCGTCTAAATTCGGTCGCGCGTCGTCTGGCGGCTGGTTTCCGTGTGCATGGACGCAAAAAATGCCCGCGCGTCGTCGCAGTCCCTGGATATACCCGCCTTGAGGCTGTCCAGACCGTCGTATTTCAGTTCGTCGTGCAGTTTGTGTAGCAGTTCCACGCGGATGATTTTACCGTATGCCTCCTCGGCGCCCAGGCTCGCGGGCCAGTCCAGGCAATGGGTCTCCAGCAACACCCGCCCGCCGTTGACGTCGTCGGGGTCCAATGAGGGCCGGATGCCGAGGTTGGCCACGCCGGGCAGGGGATCGGGACCGAGGCCGAAGACCTGCACCGCAAAAATCCCGCTGGCCGCCGGTTTCCAGTGCGAAAAGCGCAAGTTCAGGGTCCTGAACCCCAGTTCGCGCCCGAGCTTGCGGCCATGCACCACATGGCCGGAAATGCTGTAGGGCCGGCCCAGCAGGCTGGCCACGCGGCTCATCTGGCCCTGGGCCAGCGCCTCGCGAACCGCCGAGCTCGACACCCGGGTGTTGCTCACCTCGTAGCTGTTCATGCGGGCGACGTCGAAGCCCAGGCGGTCGCCGGCCGCGTCCAGCATGGCGTAATCGCCGGTGCGTTTGGCGCCGAAGCGGAAGTCGTCGCCGACCAGCACGTAACGCACACCCAGCCCCTTGACCAGCACATCGCCGATGAAGTTTTCGGCCGGCTGGCCTGCCAGCCGCGCATTGAAGGGCAGCACCACACACTGGTCGATGCCGCAACGCGCCAGCTCGGTGAGTTTGTCGCGCAGGGTGGCGATGCGGGCCGGCGCCAGTTCGGGCTTGCGCGCGACCGCGGCGAAGTAGTCGCGCGGATGGGGCTCGAAACTCATCACGCAACTCGGCACGCCCCGGTGCTGGGCCTCGTTTTTCAGCAGCGCCAGCATGGCCTGGTGGCCGCGGTGCACGCCATCGAAGTTGCCGATGGTCAGCGCGCACTGCGCTGCAAGCCGGGGATCGTGGTAGCTGCGGAAGATTTCCATCCGCCCGATTATCGTTTTAATAGCGCCATGTATCGGCTTCATGCGGGTTCGACGGCGGATGACACCCCTGCAGTGAGCTTTGTCATGAATCCGCTGTATATTGGGGTGTCAGGCATTTTTAAGTCCGGTTCCATGTGTTTTTAAACCATTGGAGGTTCGTTTGAAGGTCTTGAAGCTCTCAGCCCAGGGGTTGCCGCAATCGTGGATCAGCCTCGAACAAGCCGTGTTGCACTATGCCTCGGACGAAGTGCGCTGGGAGATGGGTGCACGGGTGGCGACCTTCCATGGCGGCCACAACGCCATCACCGGCAACCAGTCCATCATCAACGTCAACAGCATCATCGGCACCAAGGGCGTGCCCAACATCAACCCCTTCAACCTGAAGCCCGGGCTGACCAACAGCAAGCTGTTTGCACGCGACCGCAACATCTGCGCCTACTGCGGCGACCACTTCCACGAGGAAGACCTGACACGCGAACACATCATCCCGTTCGCGCAAAATGGTATCGACACCTGGATGAACGTGGTGACCGCCTGCCGCGCCTGCAACCACCGCAAGAGCAGCCGCACGCCCGAGCAGGCCCACATGCCGCTGCTCTACACCCCGTATGTGCCCAGCCTCTGGGAAGACTTTATCCTGCGCAACCGCCGCATCCTGGCGGACCAGATGGAGTTCCTGATGGCGCATGTGCCGAGGACGTCGCGGCTGCTGGTTTGAGTTGAAGGGCTTTTGCTGCCAGCTCGCGGAGTCGAGCTATCAGCCTGGGCCAGCCGTGCCAGTCCTGTTCCACGCGGCTCATGCCCACCTCTGGTTCGTGGCGTTTATCCGTTTAGCCTCAAATGCCGCGCTCTATACGTACTCGACAAGATACTTTCTTGCTGCTGGCCTGGACCGCAGGCCCATTGGGCCTGGCCTTCCTTGTTTTGTGCGTTTTCGCGGTTCTCGGGTGGCCGCGAACTCCGCTGATGGCTTACTTCATACCTGGCTTGCCTGTTCTGGCGGGAACGGTGTGTTTCGTCATTCAAACCAGGCCAAAGCGGCTCCAGTGGTTGACTGTGATTCCCTATGCAATCGGCTGTGCGGTCACGGTAACTGGCGCGTCCATTGTGATGGGGTTCCTCATGGGGGCGCCCAAATAAGCGGACAACCAAGTGGAGCGACAGTTCGCGCGAAATCGCATCGCAGCCCTCTGGGAGCAGGCGCAAGCAGCTATCAAAGTGATAGCGTACGTTGGGCGCCTGAATGGCGAAGTTGACCTTGTCTCAGCGCAGGCCTCGGGGGGCTGAGGCCGAGCGCAACTACCTGCTCAGATCCTCAGTAAGTCAACTCCAGCACCACCACATGGTTGCCCGAAACCGGCCAGGTCTGGCCGGTGATTTTTTCGCCGTTGAACTCTGCCGCGATCGGGCGCATGCCGTCCTGCGCCAGGTTGATCTTGGACGCTGATACGCCTGCGCCGGCAGGCGGCACGCCGGGCAGCGCGGCTTTGCCGTCAAACATCATGCGGTCACGCTGCGCGTCGAAGTAGCCGCGCGGCCGGTTCAGCGTGATGCTGGATTTGGCAGCCTTGTCGGCTTCCGCCAGGCGCTCGGCGCGCAGGTGGATGATGGTGCTGGAGCGCGGAAACGGGCTGCGGTAGATGTGGGTGGTCGCATAACCGGTGGCCTGGATCACGAACTCATGCTGCACCCCGGGCTGCGCGGTGAATGGTCCCCACATCCCGTCGGTGCCCACGGTTTTGCTGTGGACCGCGTTGCCGATGCGCGCGCCAGTGGCGGGGTCGGTGGCGTAGACCATCAGTTGCGCGCCGGGCAGCGGCAGGTTGTTGGTGTAGTTGCCGGAGGCCGGGTCGGTCGGGTTCAGGCCCAGGCCGCTGAGCTTGCCGTTCAGCACGATGGGCGCCTCAGGCTGGATCGCCACGGTCTGTGGGCTCTTGCCGGTGATGAAGCGGTAGGTCGCTTCGAAAGCCGCGGGCGAGAAGGAAGTTTCGCGGTGATCGACACGCGGCAGCACGATGTTGGTCGCGCCCTTGAGCGCCGGGCCGTCGAAGCTGACGTTGGTCGGTGTGCCACGCGCGCCAATCCAGACGCCGTCGGGCTGGGCGAACTTGTCGTTGTTGTCCGAACGCAGGGTCAGCCACCGGACCGGGCCGCTGACCTCGTCACCGGCGGCGTTTTTGGGTGCATTGAGGCCGGTCAGGAAAGGCCCGGTGCCGGAAAACTCGTTGGCTTCGCGAAAGCCTTTGGTGGCCCAGACACCATGGTTCGGCGTGCCGCCCAGGATGGCATGGCTCACGCGGCTTGCGCCGCCGCCGTTGTAGATGTAGTTGCGGATGGCATTGCCGCCGCGCGAGTTGCCGACCAGCACGACCTGGCGCGCGCCGGTGGCTTGCATCACCTTGTCGACCTCGGACTTCAGGAAAGCCATGTGTTCGGCGGTCGAGGTCCGGCCGGGCTGGGCCTTGCCGTCGTCGTCGCGTGCCAGCGGGTAGGGCAGGTTGATCGCATGCAGGCGTTCGCGCGGCCAGCCGTTCGATTCAAAACGCCAGATCGTGGTCTGCCACAAGGCGCCGGTGTCGCCGTTGCCGTGCACAAAAACGATGGGCGGCTGCTGTTCGGGCGCTGGCGAGGTGGCGCAACCGGCGAGCGCCAGTCCGGCGGCAGCGATCACGAGAAGAAGGCGGCGTTGCATCAACATGGGTTGTCTCCTGGAACTAAATGTGCCCGTGATTCATGCCACGGAGCATCGTTTCTCAATATGTCGCGGGCAAGTCAGGCAAAGACGCCAGCGGTGTCCTGCATGCGGGCCGAAACCTCACCGAGGTGATGCAGCGTGTCGCCGAATGTCATTTCCAGCTGCGTCAGCTTCTTGAAGTAATGGCTGACGATGTATTCGTCGGTCACGCCGATGCCGCCGTGCAACTGCACGGCCTGCTGGCCGACAAAACGCATGGACACGCCGAGCTGGTACTTGGCGCGCGCCATGGCCGCGCGGCGCTCCGGGGCGGGCGCGTTGAGCTTGAGCGAGGCGTAATAACTCATGGAGCGGGCCAGCTCGAGCTGCATCTTCATGTCGGCCACGCGATGGCGCAGCGCCTGAAAGCTGCTGATCAGCACGCCGAACTGCTTGCGGGTGTTCATGTACTCGACGGTGATGGCCAGGGTCTTGTCCATCACGCCGACGGCTTCCGCGCAGGTGGCGGCGATGCCGATGTCCACCGCGTGTTCCAGGGCGGTCAGGCCGTCCCGTGTGATCAGCGTGGCGGGAGCGTCCTTGAACACCACATCGGCGGCGCGGCCGCCGTCCTGTGTGCCATAACCGCGGGTCGTGACGCCCCGGGCTGTGCGTTCCACCAGGAACAGCGCGATCTTGCCGTCGGCTTGCGCCGGCACGATGAAGGCATCGGCCTGGTCACCGGCAGCTACGATGTTTTTTGTCGCTGTCAACGTCCAGCCGGAGCCGGCTTCGACCGCTTTTGCCTCACATATATCGAGCTGGTAGCGGGCTTTGCGCTCCTGCGCGGCCAGCACCACCAGTGCTTCGCCGCTGGCGACTTTCGGCAGCCAGGCGGCCTGCACGGCTTCTGGCGCGTAGCCGGACAAAACAGCGCCGGCAATCAGGGTCTGGGCAAAAGGCTCGGCGACGATGCCGCGGCCCAGCTCTTCCATCACCACCATGCCTTCGACCGGGCCCATGCCCAGGCCGTCCTTGGCTTCGGGGATGTAGAGTCCGCACAGGCCGAGTTCGGCAATCTGGCCATAGGCTTCGCGCGAGAAACCGCCGGCTTTGGCGATGCCGCGGCGGCGCTCGAAGTCGTAAGCCTTGTCCACCCATTTGCGGACCGCGTCGCGCAACTGTTCCTGGTCGTCGGTGAAATCAAAATCCATGTTGTTCTTCCTTCTGGTCAGCCGAGCACGAACTGCGAAACGATATTGCGCTGCACCTCGTTGGAGCCGCCGTAAATCGTGGTCTTGCGCAGGTTGAAATAGGTCGAGGCCAGTGGCGCATTGGCGGCCACGCCGCCGGGGAAGTCGCCCTGCCAGCCGGCTTCCATGGCTTCCTCGATAAAGGGCAGGCTGAAGGGGCCGGCGGCCAGCATCATCAGTTCGCTGTAGCGTTGCTGGATCTCGCTGCCGCGGATTTTCAGCAGGCCGGCGATGTCCAGCGAATTCTTGCCGGATTTTTCGGCCGACAGCACCCGCAGCACCAGCATTTCCAGCGCCACGACATCCACTTCGAGCCTGGCGATTTCGTCGCGGAAACGCAGGTCGTCCCACATGCCTTCGGTTTTGGCGACGCGCTTGAGGCGCTCGAGCTCGCGCTTGGCGCGGTTCACGTCCGCGATGTTGGTGCGTTCATGGCTGAGCAGGTGTTTGGCATAGGTCCAGCCCTTGTTTTCTTCACCGACCAGGTTGTTGGCCGGCACTTCGACGTTGTCGAACCAGACTTCGTTGACCTCGGCCTCGCCGTCGAGCAGCACGATGGGCCGCACCGTCACGCCCGGTGATTTCATGTCGATCAGCAAAAAGGAAATGCCAGTCTGCGGTTTGCCTTCGGTGCTGGTGCGCACCAGGCAGAAGATCCACTCGCCGTACTGGCCCAGGGTGGTCCAGGTTTTCTGGCCGTTGACGATGTATTTGTCGCCCTGGCGTTCAGCGCGGCATTTGACGGAAGCCAGGTCGGAGCCGGAGCCCGGCTCGCTGTAACCCTGGCTCCACCAGACCTCACCGCTGCCGATGCCCGGCAAAAAGCGCTGCTGCTGCTCGGGTGTGCCAAAGGCCATGATCACCGGCGCGACCATCACCGGGCCGAAGGGCACGACGCGCGGCGCACCGGCCAGCGCGCATTCTTCCTCGAACAGGTGTTTCTGCACGGCGTTCCAGCCCGGACCGCCGAACTCCTTGGGCCAGGCGTGGCCCAGCCAGCCTTTTTTGCCGAGGATTTTGGCCCAGCGCTGCATGTCGTCACGGGACAGGCGCAAGGCGTTGTGCACCTTGTGCGAAATGTCGGCCGGCAGGTTCGCACCCACCCAGGCCCGTATGTCTTCGCGGAATTTCTGTTCTTCAGGGGTGAAAGCTAGATCCATAAACGGCATGTCTCCAATCGGTTCGGTAACTTCGCATTTTTAGCACGGTCGTTCGGAATTTTATGTCCCAGTTGGGACAAATAGCGAGCGATTCCGCCTTGCGGAATCAGGGCAAGGAGAGACCCCCTGGCCGCCCGGGATAATCAGCGCATCTTGCCGTCTTACCGCACCATCATCAGCGCCCTCAGTGTCGGCCAGATTCTTGTCTGGGCGGTGCTGTATTACGGCTTTTCCTCGTTTGTGCTGCCGATGCAGCGCGACATGGGCTGGAGCCAGCCCGACATCATGGGCGCTTTCACGCTGGGCCTGATGGTTTGGGGTCTGGCCACGTATGCCGTGGGCGCGGCGATCGACCGCGGGCGCGGCCGCGCGGTGTTGACGGGTGGCGCCTTGCTGGGCGCAGCCGGCTGCGCGCTCTGGTCGCAGGCACACAACCTTCCCGTCCTCTACGCGGCCTGGGCCCTGCTGGGACTGGCCATGGCGATGACGCTGTACGAGCCGGCCTTCATGGAGATCACCAAACGTTTCCCCGAGTCCTACCGCCAGGGCATCACCACCCTCACACTGGTCGGCGGTTTTGCCAGCACGCTGTCGTTTCCGGCAGTGGCCTGGTTGCAGGCGCGCCTGGGCTGGCGCCCGGCGCTGCTGGTGATGGCGCTGGCCTTGCTGCTGGTGGCGCCGCTGCATGCCTGGGTGCTGCGCGGGGCGTGGAAGCGGCCACGCGCAGCCGGCAGCGCGCCGGCGGAAGCGGCGCAGGACCAGGCGACGCTGCGCGAAGCCATGCAGGGCAGTGCCTTCTGGCTGCTGACCGGTGCCTTCACTTTTTATATTTTTGCGATCTCGACCATCTGGGCGCACCTGATGCCGGCCTTTGAATCGCGCGGGCTGACGCAGGCCGAGGCGGTCGCTGTGATGGTCTGGTTCGGCCCGGCGCAGGTGGCGGGGCGGTTTGCCTTTTTGTGGCTGGGCCGCTCACTGAACCAGCGCACGCTGGGGCTCACGGTGCTGGCCCTGTTTCCGCTGTCGCTGATGCTGTTTGCGCTGGGCCGCGAGCCCGCGGTGCTGGTTGCCTTTGCGGTGCTGTTCGGCGTGGCCAATGGGCTCATCACCATCGTGCGCAGCAACATCGTGCCGGATTTTTACGGCCGCGAACATGTGGGCCGCATCGGCGGCGCCATGTCGGGCATCGCCCTGTGCACGCGCGCGGCTGCCCCTTTCCTGACCGCCTGGGCGCTGGTCGGCCTGGGTGGCTACACCGGCCTGCTCTGGGGGCTGGTCGGCATGGGTGTGGCATCGCTGGCGCTGTTTGCCCTGGCCAGGCGGCCGGTGCGCCGCTTGGGGCCGCGATAATCCAGTACACGCTTTCCGCCTTATGCCCCACCCCAAAAACATCGTCATCCTGATTTCAGGCAGCGGCTCCAACATGGCCGCCATCGTCCAGGCCGCGCAACAACAGGGCTGGCAACAGCAGTTCAGCGCCACGGTGGCGGCCGTCATCAGCAACCGGCCGGGGGCGACCGGCCTGCAACTGGCGCAATCGCTGGGCGTGGCGACGCAGGTGCTGGACCACCGGGCGTTCGAGTCGCGTGAAGCCTTCGACGCCGCGCTGATGCAACTGATCGATGGCCACCAGCCGGCTCTGGTGGTGCTGGCCGGTTTCATGCGCATCCTCACACCGGGGTTTGTGAGCCACTATGCAGGGCGGTTGATCAACATCCATCCTTCGCTGCTGCCGGCCTTCACTGGCCTGAACACGCACCAGCGTGCCATAGCTGCCGGCTGTCGCGAGGCCGGCTGTACCGTGCACCAGGTGACGGCCGAACTCGACCACGGCCCCATCCTCGCGCAAGCGGCGGTGCCGGTGCTGCCGGACGACACCGCCGAGACGCTGGCCGCGCGCGTGCTGGTCGAGGAGCACCGGCTCTATCCGCAGGCGGTGCGCGGCTGGCTGCAGAACCAGCCTTGAGCGGCGGTTTACAAAAAGATACCCGCATCGCGAACGCGGTTGAATCCGGCCGTGTGCCCCACCCGTATTGAAGGCAGCCGTTGATGTCCCATCCTGGATGTCGGCTGTTCTACTTCAAAGGGTATTCACATGCAAACGAAACACAAACTGGCTTCCATCGGTCTCGCGGTCATGCTGTCCATGACGGCGGCTTCCTCCTTCGCCCAGGTGATGGTCGGCGGTGCGCCCATGCTGGCGTCCAAGGACATCATCGACAACGCAGTGAACTCCAAGGACCACACCACGCTGGTGGCCGCCGTCAAGGCCGCGGGCCTGGTCGACACCCTGAAAAGCGCCGGTCCCTTCACCGTGTTTGCACCGACCAATGCGGCTTTTGCAGCACTGCCCGCAGGCACCGTCGACACCCTGCTCAAGCCCGAGAACAAGGGCATGCTGACCGGCATCCTGACCTACCACGTGGTGGCCGGCAAGGTGGACGCCGCTGCGCTGACCAAGGCGATTGCCGACGGCAAGGGTTCTGCATCCCTGAAAACCGTGGCCGGCGGTACGCTGACGGCCAAGGCCATGGGCGGCAAGGTGATGGTTACCGATGAAAAAGGCGGCGTGTCCACCGTGACGATTGCCGACGTCTACCAGTCCAACGGCGTGATCCACGTGGTCGACAAGGTGCTGCTGCCGAAATAATTTCCGCACCGCTTCTCACGGGGCGGGCCGAAATGACAAGCCCCCGCACGGTTGGCGCCGCGCGGGGGCTTTGCTGTCTGGCGCACTACTGCGCTTGGGCCAGCTGGTGCAGCGCAGCTTTCACAATGCTGGCCGCGTCCACGCCGAAAAATCCGCGCAGCGCGGCGCGTGTGTCGCTGCGGCCGAAGCCGTCGGTGCCCAGTGTCAGGTAGCTGCGGCCCGGCGGCAGGAAGGCGCGAATGCTTTCCGGGACGGCACGCACGTAGTCGGTGGCAGCGATGATGGGGCCCGTGCTGGCCGCCAGTTGCTGCGCGATGAAAGCTTCCGTCGTGGCTTCACCGGCGAGCGCGCGTTGCTGGCAGGCCGCACCGTCGCGCGCCAGCTCGCTCCAGCTGGTGACGCTGTAGACGGTGCTTGTGATGCCTTGCGCCGCCAGTTGCTGCGCCGCCTTGATCACCTCGGTCAGAATGGCGCCCGAGCCCATCAAGCTCACTTTTTGAAGGGTTTTCGGGCTCTGGCCCTTATCCGGCGAGCGTGGGTAGCTACTGAATTGATAGCATCCCCTGAGCATGTCGGGCTCGGCGCCGGGCCGCAGATCGGGCTGGGGGTAGTTCTCGTTCATCAAGGTGACGTAGTAAAAAACGTCTTGCTGCTCCACCATCATCTCGCGCATGCCCTGGGCCACGATCACCGCGAGTTCGCAGGCGAAGGCCGGGTCCCAGGCCTTGCAGTTGGGAATCGTGGCCGCCACCAGGTGGCTGGAGCCGTCCTGGTGCTGCAGGCCTTCGCCGCCCAGGGTGGTGCGGCCCGAGGTCGCGCCCAGCAAAAAGCCGCGGGCGCGCTGGTCGGCGGCAGCCCAGATCTGGTCGCCGACGCGCTGGAAGCCGAACATCGAGTAGTAGATATAAAAAGGCAACATGGCCAGCCCGTGCACGCTGTAGCTGGTGGCGGCCGCGGTCCAGCTCGCCAGCGCGCCGGCTTCGCTGATGCCTTCCTCGAGGATCTGGCCGTCCAGCGCCTCGCGGTAACTGAGCACCGAGCCGATGTCTTCCGGCGCGTACTTCTGGCCGACGCTGGAATAAATGCCGACCTGCTTGAACAGGTTGGCCATGCCGAAGGTGCGCGCCTCGTCGGCAACGATGGGGACTATCCTCGGTCCCAGCGCGGGATCCTTGAGCAGGCCGCCCAGCATGCGCACAAAAGCCATGGTGGTGCTCATTTCCTTGCCATCGGCGGTCAGCGCAAACTGCGCATAGGCCGGCAGGGCGGGCACGGCCACGCTGTCGGCGATGGTTTGGCGTTGCGGCAGGTAGCCACCCAGCGCCTGCCGTCTGGCATGCAGGTACAACATCTCCGCGCTGTTGTCGGCGGGTTTGTAGAAGCTGAGGGTTTTGGCCTGTTCGTCGGTCAGCGGCAGGTTGAAGCGGTTGCGAAACTCCAGCAGGTCGGTTTCGTCGAACTTCTTTTGCGAGTGGGTGGTCATCTTGCCCTGGCCGGCGCTGCCCATGCCATACCCTTTTTTGGTGTGGGCCAGGATCACCGTCGGCTGGCCGGTGTGGTTTGCCGCGGCGGCGTAGGCCGCGTGGATTTTCACCAGGTCGTGGCCACCGCGCTTGAGCCGGTCGATTTGTTCATCCGTCATGCCCTGCGCCAGCCGCGCCAGTTCCTCGTTCTGGCCGAAGAAGTTGTCCCGGTTGAAGCGCCCGTCCTTGGCGGCAAAGGTCTGCATCTGGCCATCCACCGTGTGGGCAAAGGCCTGCGTCAGGGCACCCGTCAGGTCGCGCGCGAACAGGCCGTCCCAGTCGCTGCCCCAGACCAGCTTGATGACCTTCCAGCCGGACCCCAGAAACAGTTTTTCCAGCTCGTCGATGATGCGGCCGTTGCCGCGCACCGGTCCGTCCAGGCGCTGCAGGTTGCAGTTGACGACCCAGACCAGGTTGTCCAGGCCTTCGCGCGCGGCCAGGGTCAGTGCGCTCATGGATTCCGGCTCGTCCATCTCGCCGTCGCCGAACACGCCCCACACCTTTCGGCCCGTGCAGTCCAGCAGGCGCCGATGCGTCAGGTAGTGCATGAAACGTGCGTGGTAAATCGAGCTGATCGGACCTATGCCCATGGAGCCGGTCGGAAACTGCCAGAAGTCCGGCATCAGGTAAGGATGCGGATAACTCGACAGGCCTTGCGCGCCTTGCGCCGGCGCCGACAGCTCCTGCCGGTAAAAACCCAGGTCCTTCTCGTCGAGACGGCCTTCGAGGTAGGCGCGTGCATACACGCCGGGGGCGCTGTGCGGCTGGAAAAACACCAGGTCGCCCAGATGTTGCCCCCCACGCTCCTCCACTTCGTGCGAGTCGCTGCCCCCCCGCGGGGGGCTCTCGCCGCTTGGGGCGGCCCGGCGCTGCTCGGCTGGCCCTCCTTGTCGCCGCGCACGAAAGAAATGGTTGAAGCCGGTTTCGAACAGGTCGGCGGCGCTGGCATAACTGGCGATATGGCCGCCCAGTTCGGCCGAGCCGCCGGACTCGGCCTGGTTGGCGCGCACCACCATGGCCAGGGCGTTCCAGCGCATCAGCGAGGCCAGGCGCTCCTCGATCGCGAGGTCGCCGGGGAACACCGGTTGCTCGTCGACGCTGATGCTGTTGACATAAGGCGTGGACAACTCGGGCGTCCAGCCCACGCGCTGCGCGCGTGCCAGCCGCGCCAGTTCGTCCAGCACGAAGCGTGCGCGCGCCTGGCCCTGGGCCGCCACCAGGGCGGTGAAGGCTTCGCGCCATTCGGCGGTTTCCTGGGGATCGGTATCGGGCGGCGGCGAGCTGGGCATGGCGTGCGAGAGGGTGTGCCGGGGCAGGGATGCGTTCATGGGCTCAATATACGGACGGTGCCGCAGCATGAGTGACCGAGAAGCGCGATTTTCAGAAGATATGAAGCATAAAATTCTGAAAATAAAGGAGTTACTGGTACATGAAGCTGGATGCCATCGATTTGCGGATTCTTGACGAGTTGCAGCGCGATGGTGCGCTGTCCAATGTGGCGCTGGCCCGCCGCGTCCACCTGAGCCCCTCGCCCTGCCTGGCCCGCGTCAAGGCGCTGGAGGCTGCGCGGGTGATAGACCGGTATGTGGCCATCACCAATGCCGCGGCGCTGGGACTGGGACTGACGGTGTTTATCTCGATCAGCCTGCGTTCGCAAAACAAGGCGTCGCTGGCCGAGTTCGAGCGGCGCATCGCCGAACACGACGAGGTGATGGAGTGTTACCTGATGACGGGCGACAGCGACTACCTGATCCGTGTGGCGGTGGCCGACATGGGCGCGCTGGAAAAATTCATCCTCGAGCAGCTCACGCCGATCCCGGGCATCGACAAGATACGCTCGAGTTTTGCGCTCAAGCAGGTCAGGTACAAGACCGCCTTGCCGCTGCCTGCAGCCTGAACTGGCTCAGGCCATGGGCGTGCGCAATTTTTCCGGCTTGTCGTTGTGCAGTGCCGGGTGCGACACCTCGATCGCATTGATTTTGGCAACCAGCTCCTCCCGCCGCAGGCCTTCTTCCGGAGGCAGGCTGGCCGGCTCGCCGGCGGGATCGACAAACTGGACATAACGCCTGGGGCCCGGGCTCATGCGCCGCAGCCGGGTTTTCAGGCTGTCGATGATCTGCTGGCCGGTGTGGCGCTCCGGCGTGCCATGCCAGATGGCGATGTGCAGGTTGAAAGCATTGGGTTCGTCGAGCTTGTCGGACAGCCGGATGCAGTCGGCCAGGATCTTGGTCGAGACCTCGGAGACGGCCTCGCGGTTGACCGGGCCTTCAATCAGCATCAGGAACAGGTTTTCCTCATAACGCACCACGGTGTCCATGTCGCGCGCAGCGCGGCGCAGGATCTCGCCGATGCGCGACAGGGCAACGCTGCGCTTGTGGTCGTTCAGTTCGTCAGGGCTGGGCGCCTGGTCCAGCCAGCGCAACAGCACGATGCCACATTCCGAACGGCGGCGGCGTGCGCGCAGCAGCATTTGCGCGAGCCGGTTGTCCACCACCCGCGGCAGCATCAGCCCGCTGGCCGGATCGTAGTTGGCCAGGGCGGCGATGCGATGGTTGGAAAACAGCGCCGCCCGGCTGCGCCAGGCCAGTACAAAAAAGATCCACAGCAGGCCGACCATGGCCGACAGCACACCGGCGGCCTGCGCGGCCTCGATGTTCCTGACCCATCCGGCGTTGTAGAAGATGCGCGCCAGTGCCGCCAGCGCGATGGGCGCGGTGCCCAGCAGGAGGAGCAGATTCCAGGCCTGACCGCGCAGGGACATCCAGACCAGGCTGCCGAGAATGGTCACGGTGGCCACCCCCAGCCACAGGTTGCGCATGTCGCGCGGGATGAAATCCTGCCGGATCGCCATCATGCCGGCCATCAGCAGGCTGCCCGCGGTGACGGTCACCAGCAGCTTGTAGATGTGCGGGTGGCCGCTGCGGGCGTAGCTGGCCTGGGCGCAGAACCACGCGCCAGCGGCCATGCTCAGCCCGGCCGAGACCCAGCCCATGACCTGGTTCAGGTGTGCACTGCCCGGCCATATGCGCCAGCTGCCGTAGCTGATCAGCACCAGCTGCGTGAACATCAGCGTTACCACGACCGCGCCGAACCACAGGAACACGCGGTTGCGGGCCATCACGAAGGCAGCGATGCTCAGCGCCGCCAGCACGCTGAACATTCCCCACATCAGGCCGATCACCACGCCCACGCGGGACGCGCCATTGACATACGCGACCGGCGACAGCAGCATCGGACGGTCGGTGAGGGCGCGGTGGTTCTCGAAGCGCAGGTAGTAGGTTTGTGCACGATCCCTGCGGGTCTGCAGTTCAAAACTCGGCACGCGGGTAGGCAGTGACCAGTCCGCGGGTGCAATCGCTTCGCCAGCGGCCTGTACCAGCCATTCGTCCCGGGGGCCGCGTGAAAACAGGCTGGCCCGGACCAGCGCCTGTCCGGGCAGGCGGATGAACCAGGTCTGCGGCGACTCGGTGGGCGGCAATGAAAAAGTGGCCCAGACGTCCTGGCTGCGCGAGGTGGGCAGCACCGTCGTGCCGGTGTAGGGCTGGAAGTCCCTGGGGCTGCCGGCGGTCAGCCCGTCGGGCGAGTCCACGCTGCCTTTGGGCACGGCCACCCACTTGAGCGGTTCGGACAGGGTGATGGTGACGCTGTCTTCATACAGACGGCCGAAGTCCTGCGCATGGCCTGGCTGCAGCAACATGGCCAACAGCACCAGCCAGAAACCGCGAAAGCTGGCCCGTCTGAACATCCGCATAGCTTATTGCAAAAGCGCGCCGTGTCCGCCCCGGAATCGCCCGGTCATCACGATGTCACAGCAATAAACCACCATGCGTGCGTCACCAACAACGGAGGAACCATGCCCTATTCCCGCTTTGCCAACACCCGACGCCTGGCTGCCCGCGCGGCTTTTCCCGTGTTCGCCGCCGCGCTGCTGGCCGCACCCCTGCATGCACAGACCGCCTTTCCGGCCACGCTGGCCGGCCATGCCCTGCTGCCTGCGCAGTCATTCATCGCTGCACCCAAGGACGCGCCGCAGGACCTGAAAAACGCCGGAAAATTCACCACTGGAAAACGCGTCGAGGCTTTCGGCACAGTCGAGGGCCGGTCCGCCGGCCGCCCCACCGGCGTCTCGCTGCCGTTCCGGGGCCAGCCGGTTCAGGGCCACTCCGGCATCAAGAAGATGGCCGACGGCAGCTTCTGGATCCTGACCGACAACGGCTCCGGCTCCAAGGCCAATTCGCCCGACTCCATGCTCTACCTGAACCGCTACGCCGTGGACTTCAAGGGCGGCGGCATGAAGCGCCTGGAGACGGTTTTCCTGAGCGACCCCAACAAGAAGGTGCCGTTTCGCATCGTCCAGGAGGGCACGAAGCAGCGCTACCTGACCGGCAGCGACTTCGACACCGAGAGTTTCCAGATCGCCGGCGGCGCGCTGTGGATCGGTGACGAGTTCGGCCCCTGGCTGATCAAGGCCGACATGAAGGGCCGGGTGCTGGCGGTGTTCGAAACCCAGGTCGACGGCAAGCCGGTGCGCTCGCCCGACCACCCGGCCGTGACCACGCCGGGCGTGCCCGGCGGTGCGGTGGATTTCCAGGTGCGCCGCTCCAAGGGTTATGAGGGCATGGCTGCCTCGAAAGACGGCAGCAAGCTGTACGCCCTGCTCGAAGGCGCCTTGTGGGACGCGGCGACCAAGGGCAATGAAAAACTCGACGGCAAGGACTACCTGCGCGTGCTCGAGTTCGATGTCAAGAGCGAAAGCTGGACCGGCCGCCACTGGAAGTATGTGCTGGAAGGCGCCAGCCACGCGATCGGCGACTTCAACATGATCGACGGCACGACCGGTCTGATTATCGAACGCGACAACGGCGAAGGCACCGCCGACAAGGCCTGCCCCGAAGGCCAGAAACGCAGCGACTGCTTTCATGACCTGGCCAAATTCAAGCGGGTCTACAAGATCGAAATGAGTGACGCGAATGTCGGCGCAGCGGTGCGCAAGATCGCCTACATCGACCTGATGGCCATTGCCGACCCGAACAAGCTGGCGCGCAAGCCGCTGAACAATGGCGTGTTGACCTTTCCCTTCTTCACCATCGAAAACGTCGATGTGGTGGACGCCAGCCACATCGTCGTGGGCAATGACAACAACCTGCCGTTTTCCAGCAGCCGTGACCCCAACAAGGCCGACGACAACGAGTTGATCCTGCTGGAAGTTGCGGACTTTCTGAAGGCCAACTGAGGCTGAGCAGAGGGCGCGCGTGGGGGAACGGCGGTCCAGCCGCCCCCTGCGCCTGTCACCCGCTGGCGTCCCGTTTGTAGCTACAGTGAAGGCTTGATACTTTCCGGAGAAACGCCATGCCTGTCCCGCCGCAGTTTCTGCCATTGACAGGTCTCTACGAGCCCTCTGCCATCCAGCAGCTTCCCGACGGACGCTTCCTGGTGGTGGAGGACGAACAGGCGCACCCCTTCAGCCTGGTGAGCCTGAGCGCCGACGGCACGGTCAAGAGCCGGGCCTTGACCCCCGGCTGGTTCGAGGGCAACGATGTGTTCTGGAAGCTCGACGACCTCGAAGGCTTGACCGGCGACGCCGAGGGCTGTCTCTATGCGCTCACTTCGCATTCGCGCAACGACGAGGGTGAGCAGAAGAAGGCGCGCGACAGGCTGGTGCGTTTCCGGATCGAGGGCAACCGCGTGCGTGAACCCGTGGTGGTGGGCGGGCTCAAACCGGCGCTGGTCGCAGCGCACCCGGTGCTGGCCGCTGCCGCGCTGATCGAGGACGTCAAGTCGGACGGCGGCCTCAATATCGAGGCGCTGGAGATCACACCCGACCGGCAGCAGCTGCTGGTCGGCTTCCGCAGCCCGCTGTTGGACGGCGCAGCCATCATCGCCTGCATAGCCAATCCGTCGGCCATTTTCGACGCCGGCGAGGCGCCGCGCCTGTCCGGCGGCTTGCTGACGCTGGACCTCGGCGGTCAGGGCATACGCGGCATGGCCTGGATCGAGTCGCTCGGCGGCTACCTCCTGATCAGCGGACCCGCGTCGCAGGCGGACCAGGCCTTCGGGTTGTGGTTCTGGAACGGCCAGCCCGGGTCACCGGCGCGCCGGGTGGCGGTTCCCGGCCTGCAGCACTTCGAGCGGGCAGAAGGGCTGAGTACGGCAGAGATCGACGGTGTGGCCTACATCGTCATCGTCAGTGATGACGGCAAGCGCGAGAAGGGGCGCTTTGCCCGCTTTGTGCTGCTGGAGCCCGGGCAACTGCGGATTGCGCCCTGAGGCGGCGCGGCGCCGGGCCATGGCCAGACCCGTTTGCTACTGAATTAATAGCTGCTTGCGCTTGTCCGATATGGGCTGGAGGCCGAAAAGGCTTGAAGCTTGGGCCTAGATCTTGGACTGAAACACCAGGCCGGCGTGTTCGCGCAGCGCGTGGAACTTGATTTTGGGCCATTGCTGCTCGACCGCGCGCAGGGTGGCGCTGTGGTCCACCAGCAGCGTGGGCGCATCGACCGCGTCGAGCGCCACGCGGTGGGAGTTGGCGTCCATGAATTTTTTCAGCTCGTTCGGGTCGTCGCTGGTGACCCAGCGCGCCAGGTTGAACTGGCTGCCCATGATGCGGGCCTTGACCCCGTATTCATGCTCGAGACGGTGAGCGACCACTTCGAACTGCAACTGGCCGACGGCGCCCAGCAGCAGCAGGGAGCCGGCAATCGGCCGGAACACCTGGATTGCGCCTTCTTCGCCGAGCTGGGTCAGCCCGGCGCGCAACTGCTTGCTGCGCAGAGGGTCAGCCACCTCGACCGCACGGAACATCTCGGGCGCGAAAAAGGGCAGGCCGGTGAACTGCAGGGCTTCGCCTTCGGTCAAGGTGTCGCCGAGCTGCAGCACGCCGTGGTTCGGGATGCCGATGATATCGCCGGCAAAGGCGGTGTCGAGCAGCTCGCGGCGCTGGCTCATGAAACTCACCACGGTGTTGGGTCGCAGCTCCTTGCCGCTGCGCACGACTTTCAGGCGCATGCCGCGCGTGAACTCGCCGCTGGCCACGCGCAAAAACGCGATGCGGTCGCGGTGCGCCGGGTCCAGGTTGGCCTGGATCTTGAAGACCACGCCGGAAAATTTCTTTTCCTCGGGTCGCACCACACGCTGCAGGGCGGCGCGTTCGGCCGGCGCCGGCGCCAGGTCCACCAGCGCATCCAGCACTTCCTGCACGCCGAAGTTGTTGATCGCCGAGCCGAAAAACATCGGCGTCTGTTTGCCGCTCAGGAAGTCGGCGCGGTTGAACTCGGGCGAGGCGCCTTCCAGCAGCTCCAGCTCGCCCTGCGCCTGGGTGAATTCGGCGCCGAAGCGCCTGGCGGCTTCGGCGTTGTCCAGGCCGGCCAGGATTTCATCGTCGCCGCCGGCCTTGTCCTCGCCGGGGCTGAAGACGCGCATGCGTTTTTCGCGCCGGTCGAACACGCCGTGGAACAGCTTGCCCATGCCGACCGGCCAGGTGAAGGGCACGACGGTCATGCCGAGCTCCTGTTCGATCTCGTCCATCACGCTCATCGGGTCCTGCACCTCGCGGTCCATCTTGTTCACGAAGGTCAGGATGGGCGTGTTGCGCGCGCGGCAGACCTGCAGCAGGCGCCGCGTCTGCGGCTCGACGCCGTTGGCCGCGTCGATCACCATCAGCGCGGCATCCACGGCGGTCAGCACGCGGTAGGTGTCTTCCGAAAAATCCTGGTGGCCGGGGGTGTCCAGCAGGTTGATCACGCAGTCGCGGTATTCCATCTGCATGACCGAGGAGGCCACCGAGATGCCGCGCTGCTTTTCAATCTCCATCCAGTCCGAGGTGGCATGGCGTGCGGCCTTGCGCGCCTTGACGCTGCCGGCGATCTGGATCGCGCCGGAGAACAGCAGCAGCTTTTCAGTCAGCGTGGTCTTGCCGGCGTCAGGGTGGGAAATGATGGCAAACGTGCGGCGGCGTTTGACCTGTTTTTCGATTTCAGTGGATTCGGACATAACCCACGATTATCGGCGACGTCGCCGCAGCGCGGCTACGCAGCCTGTTTTGTGAAGCGCGGCTGCGTGATGCCGTCGATCACGACCTCTTCGTTAAACATCGCGGCAGGGCGCACCCACAGGCCCTTGTCGCCGTACAGGGCGCGGTACAGCGTCATCGGCTCCAGGCTTTCGCTGTGCCGCACCGTGCCGACCACCTCGTACAGCAGGCCTTTGTAGTGACGGTACAGGCCGGGCGGGGTTTCAATCAGGGGTGGAAGTTCGTCGGACATGGTCATCCAGGTTCTGGAGGGTGCTGGCGCGCCCGCGGTGGGACAATGGGGGCTATGCATCCTAACGCCTTACTCGACAGCTGTACCGTTCTCCTCAAGCAGGTTCTCCGTTTCGACCACCCCGCCGACATGGTGGTGTCGCGCCATTTCCGTGAACAACGCCTGGGCCCGCGCGAGCGCGCCACCGTGGCCGAGACGATTTATGGCGTGTTGCGCAAGAAAAACCTCTATACCTACCTGGCACAACACGGCAGCGGCCCGACCGAGCGGCGCCTGGCCATCCTGGGCTTTGCCGCCGAGCGCGACTTTTTGCTGGGTGCGCTCAGCGACCAGGAAAAGGACTGGCTGGCGCGCTGCGACCAGGTCAAGCCCGAAGACTTGATGGAGTTGCACCGGCACAACCTGCCGGCCTGGCTGGTCGAACCGCTGAAGACCCAGCTCGGCGACGACTTCTGGCCGCTGGTGGAAAGTCTCAACGCACCTGCCGGTCTCGATTTGCGTGTCAACACGCTCAAGGACAAACGTGCTGAAGTCCAGAAGGAGCTTGCGCGTGCAGCTATCAAATCCGTAGCAACCCCGTATTCGCCTTGGGGCCTGCGACTGACGACCAAGCCGGCGCTGAACAAGCTGGACACCTTCACCCGCGGCGCCATCGAGGTGCAGGATGAAGGCTCGCAACTGCTGGCCCTGCTGGTCGATGCCAAACGCGGCGAGATGGTGGTGGACTTTTGCGCCGGCGCCGGCGGCAAGACCCTGGCGCTGGGCGCCAGCATGCGCAACACCGGGCGCCTCTACGCCTTCGACACCTCAGGTCACCGTCTGGATGCCCTGAAACCGCGGCTGGCGCGCAGCGGCCTGTCCAATGTCCATCCGGTGGCGATTGCCCATGAGCGTGACGACCGCATCAAGCGCCTGGCCGGCAAGATCGACCGGGTGTTGATCGATGCGCCGTGCTCCGGGCTGGGCACGCTGCGGCGCAATCCGGACCTCAAATGGCGACAGACGCCCCAGGCCATCGAGGAGTTGACCGCCAAGCAGGCGGCCATCCTGCAAAGCGCCGCCCGCCTGCTCAAGCCGGGCGGACGGCTGGTTTACGCCACCTGCAGCGTGCTGCGCGACGAAAACGAATCGATTGCCGAGGCCTTCACGGCGGCGAATAAAGATTTCACACCTCTTGAAACAAGCGATGTGCTGACGCATCTGGGTGTGGAGGGCGCGGCAAAGCTTTGCAGCGGGCCCTACCTGCGACTGTGGCCCTACCTGCATCAGACGGACGGGTTTTTTGCTGCAGTTTGGCAAAAAGTTTGATGCCGTTAGCGGCATGAAGCCGTTAAATCCTTTTTCTTGACGTTTTTTCCAAGGTTTATCGGACTTTTACTGCAACCGGGGCTTTCTTGACCCCGGCGGTTTGGCAATTCACTGGGCGCCGCCTACAATAGTGAGGTAGTCCAGCACGGTTTTGACATGGTTGCAGGGCGCTGTTACATATTGTTTAAAGGACCCCCATGATTTTGTTTGACGCCGCCCTTGACTGGCTGGCCAACGGCCTGATTGCTGCCAGCTGGTGGCAAATCGTGCTGTACACCTTGGTGACGACCCACATCACCATTGCGAGCGTGACGATTTACCTGCACCGTCACCAGGCGCACCGCGCCATGGACCTGCACGCCATCCCTTCGCACTTTTTCCGTTTCTGGCTCTGGCTGGGCACGGGCCAGGTGACCAAGGAGTGGGTCTCCATCCACCGCAAGCACCACGCCAAGTGCGAAACCATTGAGGATCCGCACAGCCCGCAGGCGCACGGCATCAAGAAGGTGTTCTGGCAGGGTGCCGAGCTGTACCGTGCCGAAAGCAAAAACAAGGAAACCATGGTCAAGTACGGCCACGGCACGCCGAACGACTGGCTGGAGCGCAACCTGTACACCCGTTACAGCTGGCAGGGCGTGGGCCTGATGATGATCATCAACCTGGCCCTGTTCGGTGCAGCCGGCCTGGCGGTCTGGGCGGTGCAGATGGCCTGGATTCCTGTCACGGCCGCCGGCATCATCAATGGCATTGGCCACTACTGGGGTTACCGCAACTTCGAGGCGCCTGACGCCAGCACCAATATTTCCCCCTGGGGCATCATGATTGGCGGCGAAGAACTGCACAACAACCACCACACCTACCCGACCGCGGCCAAGTTTTCCGTCAAGCCCTACGAGTTCGACATCGGCTGGGTTTACATCCGTGCCCTGGAGAAAGTCGGCCTGGCCACGGTCAAGAAGGTGCCACCCAAGCTGACGCTCGGCTCCATCCAGCCGGTGGCGGACGAAAAAACGCTGGAAGCGCTGATTGCCCATCGTTATGAAGTGATGGCCGGGTTCGCGCGTGAATTGCGCCGTGCCGGCCAGATGGAGCTTGAGGCGCTCAAGGCCCGCAAGGCCGACATTTCGGTGCTGAAGGCTGCCAACCGCTGGCTGCATCGCGACGACGACAAGGTGCCGGCAGCAGCCAAGCCGCAGATCGCCCAGGCCCGTGCCGAGCACCCGGTGCTCGACAAGATGGTCACCATGCGTGAAGAGTTGCGTCAGATGTGGCTGTCGACCTCGGCCTCGCGCGAGCAACTGGCCGGCGACCTGCAGGCCTGGTGCCGTCGTGCTGAAGAAAGCGGCATCACGGCGCTGCGTGACTTTTCGATGAATCTCCGCGCCGCGCGCGCGTAACGAGATCGGCGCCCGCTCCCGCGGGTCTCCGTCAGGCTGCACCAGCGTTCTTGCTGCTGCAGCCTTTCTTTTGTCCGTGGCCTGACGGCGCGCCCGTGTTTGCGGGGCGCCTCGACGGCAACCGTGTGCCACGCGGGTGCTGGCCCGGACGGGCGGGCACCGGTCACGATCTGCATGGCGCGAGCCGCGCGTGGGCATAAAAAAACCCGCTGGGTGCCAGCGGGTTTTTCAAAAACGCTGCAAGCAGCGCGAACCAGTCTGAATTACTTCAGCTTGATTTCCTTGTATTCCACGTGCTTGCGTGCCTTGGGATCAAATTTCATGATCAGCATCTTGTCAGGTGTGGTCTTCTTGTTTTTGGTGGTCGTGTAGAAGTGACCCGTGCCGGCGGTTGATTCCAGCTTGATTTTTTCGCGTGCGCCTTTAGCCATGGTGATGCTCCTTAGATTTCGCCGCGGGCGCGAAGGTCCACGAGGACAGCATCGATACCGAGCTTGTCGACAAGGCGCAAACCGGCGCTGGTCACGCGCAGACGCACCCAGCGGTTTTCGGTTTCAACCCAGAAACGGCGGTATTGCAGATTGGGCAAAAACCGGCGCTTGGTCTTGTTGTTGGCGTGGGAAACATTGTTTCCCACCATCGGGCCTTTGCCCGTTACCTGACAGACGCGTGCCATGAGCACTCTCCGTAAAAAATAGAAATCGGATGCCGGCTCCCGGGGGATGCGCAGCTAAGCCATAGATTATAGCCTGAAAATTGCAGGCCGCCAAGCCGAAGGCCTGCTCCGTCGGGGACGGAGTCCCAAAAGCAGCGTTTTAGCTGCTTTGCTCGAGAAAACGCTGAGCGTCCAGCGCGGCCATGCAGCCGGTGCCGGCGCTGGTGATGGCCTGCCGGTAGACATGATCCTGCACGTCGCCGGCGGCAAACACGCCGGGCACACTGGTCATGGTGGCAAAGCCCTGCAGCCCGGTTTTGGTGATGATGTAGCCGTCCTTCATCTCCAGCTGCCCGGCAAAGATGTCGGTGTTGGGCTGGTGGCCGATCGCAATAAAGCAGCCTTGCAGGGCGATGTCCTCGGTGGCGCCGGTCTGGGTGCTTTTGAGGCGCACGCCATTGACGCCGGAGGCGTCGCCCAGGACCTCATCCAGGGTCTGGTGCAACTTCAGTTCGATTTTGCCGGCGGCGACCTTTTCGTGGAGCTTGTCGATCAGGATCGCTTCGGCCTTGAACTTGTCGCGCCTGTGCACCAGCACCACCTTGCTGGCGATATTGGAAAGGTAAAGCGCCTCCTCGACGGCGGTGTTGCCGCCGCCAACCACGCATACCTTCTGGTCCCGGTAGAAAAACCCGTCGCAGGTGGCGCAACCGGACACGCCCCGGCCCATGAAGGCCGTTTCCGAGGCCAATCCCAGGTATTTCGCTGAAGCACCCGTGGCAATGATCAGTGCGTCGCAGGTGTAGGTGCCGCTGTCGCCGGTCAATGTGAAGGGGCGCTGGCTGAAATCGACCTTGTTGATGTGGTCAAAAACAATTTCGGTCTTGAAACGCTCCGCGTGGGCGAGAAAGCGCTGCATCAGCTCGGGACCCTGCACCCCTGCAGCGTCGGCCGGCCAATTGTCCACATCGGTGGTGGTCATCAACTGCCCGCCCTGCGCAATGCCGGTGATCAGCACCGGATTGAGGTTGGCGCGGGCTGCATAGACGGCGGCGGTGTAGCCGGCAGGGCCTGAGCCGAGAATGAGGACTTTGGAGTGTTTCATAAGTGAAAATCTGATTCGGAAAGCGTGGGAACTCAGTTAGAGTTGCAGTCAGCTGAGGCTGGCCAGCAGGGTTACAACCCCGCGGCCTGGATATTTGGCTGGTGCAACACATACATTGTAAGAACTCGAGCGAAGCCCCTGCGGCGGCGCAATCAGGAGAAGTTTGATATGTCCACGATGGTGTCCAACCTGGAACTGATCCGGCGCGTTCCCCTGTTTTCGATGTTGACCGCCTCCCAGGCAGAAGCGGTTGCCGCGGCGGTGATCAAGCGCCGTTACAAGCGCGGGGAAGCCATTGTCGAACAGGGTAAACAGTCCAATGCCCTGGCCATACTGCTGACGGGCCGTGCCCGTGTCGTCACCACGGATGCCCGTGGCCGGGAAGTGATCCTGGCCACGCTGCACCCCGGTGACTATGTCGGTGAAATGAGCCTGATCGACAGCGAACCGCATTCCGCAACCGTGCGCACTGAAGTCCAGACCGATGTGCTGGTCGTCGGCCGGCCTGAATTTGCACGTTGCCTGCCGGAAAACAGCTCCATGGCCTATGCGGTCATGAAAGGCCTGGTCCAGCGGCTGCGGCACGCTGACCGCAAGATCGAATCACTCGCCCTGATGGATGTGTATGGCCGTGTGGCCAGGGCTTTGCTGGAGTCGGCTGTTCCTGATCGCGACGGCAACACGGTGATCCGCGAAAAGGTGTCGCGCCAGGATCTGGCCAAGATGGTGGGCGCATCGCGCGAGATGGTCAGCCGCGTCATGAAAGACCTGGAAGAGCGCGGTTACATCGAGACACGTGTGGATGGTTCGATGTGGGTCAAGGACCGGCTCAATACGCTGGGCTGATCCGCTGTTTTTCGCCGTGTCTGCGGTCATGGGTGCCTGTCCAACTGGGTTAAGCTCAGCACTGGTTTTATGACTTATTCCCTCGACACATTGAACACCAGAACCTCTGCCGCGGCGCCTGCCGCGGGCGGCGTGAAACGCTTTGCCCACGAAGTCAGCCTGATCCTCGGCCTGCTGGCGCTGGCCTTCTGGCTGGGCGCACTGGTCAGCTACTCGCCGCAGGACGCGGCGTGGTCGACGACCGGCGCGAGGGATGTCGCCGACGCCGCCGTACGCAACTGGGGTGGGCGGCTGGGTGCGCACCTGGCCGATGCCAGCTATTTTCTTTTCGGGTTTTCGGTGTGGTGGGCGCTGGCTGCCGGTTTTCGTGCCTGGCTCGGGTCCCTGGCGCGCGGCTTGCGCGGGCAGGCCGCTGCCGTGTCTGTTGCCGATCGGGCCAAATTCTGGTCATGCCTGGCCCTGCTGCTGCTGGCCAGCACGGCGCTCGAATGGTCCCGGCTTTACCGGTTTGAATCCCTGTTGCCAGGCGGCCATGCCGGCGGCGTGCTGGGTTACCTGGCCGGCCCGAGCAGCGTGATGTGGCTGGGTTTCACCGGGTCCGGCCTGGTCTGGATCGCCGTGGGGGTGATTGCCGTGTCGGTGGTGTTTGCCTTTTCCTGGGCGCATGTGGCGCAGCGAATCGGTGCCTGGATCGACGAACTGATCGAGTCACGCCGGGAAAAACGCGAGATTGCCGAAGACCTGGCCGTGGGCCGCGTGGCAGCGCGTGAACGCGAGGAAATCCTCCATGAAGAACGCATCGAGATCGAAGAGCATCACCCGATCCCGGTGCTGATCGAGCCGACGCTGGCAGACATCCCCAAAAGTGAACGGGTGGCCAAGGAGCGCCAGAAACCGCTGTTCAGCGAGATGCCGGATTCCAAGCTGCCGCAGGTGGACCTGCTTGACGGCGCCTTGACACGGCAGGAGACCGTGGCCCCCGAGACGCTGGAGATGACCTCCCGCCTGATCGAGAAAAAGCTCAAGGACTTCGGCGTCGAGGTGCGTGTGGTCGCCGCCGCGCCGGGACCCGTGATCACGCGTTACGAGATCGAGCCGGCCACCGGCGTCAAGGGCGCGCAGATCGTGAACCTGGCCAAGGACCTGGCGCGTGCGCTGAGCCTGGTGTCCATCCGCGTGATCGAGACCATTCCCGGCAAGAACTACATGGCGCTGGAGCTGCCCAATGCCAAGCGCCAGTCCATCAAACTCAGCGAGATCCTCGGCTCGCAGGTCTACAACGAAGCCAAGTCCATGCTGACCATCGGCCTGGGCAAGGACATCAGCGGCGCGCCGGTGGTGGCCGACCTCGCCAAGATGCCGCACTGCCTGGTGGCGGGCACCACCGGTTCGGGCAAGTCGGTGGGCATCAATGCCATGATCCTGAGCCTGCTGTACAAGGCCGACGCGCGTGATGTGCGCCTGCTGCTGATCGACCCGAAGATGCTGGAGATGAGTGTCTACGAAGGCATTCCGCACCTGCTGGCCCCGGTGGTCACCGACATGCGCCAGGCTGCACACGGGCTGAACTGGTGTGTGGCCGAGATGGAAAAACGCTACAAGCTGATGAGCAAGATGGGCGTGCGCAACCTGGCCGGCTACAACGTCAAGATCGATGAAGCCAAGGCGCGGGGCGAGTTCATCTACAACCCCTGCTGCCTGTCGCCGGAGCAGCCCGAGCCGCTGGAGCGCCTGCCCTATATCGTGGTCGTGATCGACGAGCTGGCCGTCCTGATGATGGTGGTCGGCTAGAAGATCGAGGAACTGATTGCACGGCTGGCGCAAAAGGCGCGCGCCGCCGGTATCCACCTGGTGCTGGCCACGCAGCGGCCCAGCGTCGACGTGATCACCGGCCTGATCAAGGCCAACATCCCGACACGCCTGTCTTTCCAGGTCAGCAGCAAGATCGACAGCCGCACCATTCTCGACCAGATGGGCGCCGAAGCCCTGCTGGGCATGGGTGACATGCTTTACATGCCCAGCGGAACCGGCTTCCCGATCCGCGTGCATGGCGCATTTGTCAGCGACGACGAGGTGCACCGCGTGGTGGCCTACCTCAAGCAGCAGGGCGAGCCCAACTACATCGATGGTGTGCTCGAGGGCGGCACGGTCGACGGGGACGGGGATCTGCTCGGTGATGCAGGCGGCAGCGCCGAAGGCGACAAGGACCCGATGTACGACCAGGCTGTCGAGATTGTGTTGAAGAATCGCAAGGCATCGATCTCGCTGGTGCAGCGGCACCTGAAGATAGGCTACAACCGGGCCGCCCGGATGCTGGAAGAAATGGAAAAGTCGGGAATGATCAGCGCCATGTCGGGCAGCGGCCAGCGCGAAATTCTGGTGCCAGCGCGCGCGGAAGGATGACAGGCCAGCCTTTACGGGCGAGATACATTGTTCAGGCAACCAATCGGGCGCGCCGGGGTCCCACAGACATGTGTATCGGCCGCCGGCCAGACATCACCTGGAACACCATGAAGCACACCTTTTCATTCCCCCTTGCGTCCCTTCTGTCCCGCGGAGCGCGTGTCACGCTGACTGGCTTGTTGGCGTTTGCCGCCATCGCCGCCAGCGCGCAGGTCAACACAGTCAGCGGCCTGGAAAGCCTCGAAACCTTTGTCAAAAACACCAAAAGCGGACGTGCCTCCTTCACCCAGGTGGTGACCAGTCCGGCACGCGATGGCCAGACCGCAAAAACCAAGACGTCCAGCGGCAGCTTCGAGTTCCTGCGGCCCAATCGCTTCAAGTTCGTCTACACAAAGCCATTTGAACAAAGCATTGTTTCCGACGGTCAGACCCTCTGGCTGCACGACGTCGACCTGAACCAGGTCACGGCGCGCAAACTCAGCCAGGTGCTCAGCGGCACGCCCGCCGCCGTGATCGCCGCCGCGGCCGACATCAAGGCGCTGCAGGCTGATTTCACACTGGTGCCCCAGCCTGACAAGGATGGCCTCGAGTGGATACTGGCCACGCCCAAGACCAAAGATGGCCAGGTGCAAAGCATCACTGTGGGCTTCAGGGAAAGCGCCAAGGGCAGCGAGCTGGCCCGGCTGGAAATCCTCGACAGCTTTGGCCAGCGTTCGGTCATGAGCTTCAGCAATTTCGAGGTCAACCCGTCGCTGAACGCGGCCGGTTTCCAGTTCAAGCCACCTGCCGGCGCGGACGTCATTCGGCAGTAGCAAACTTGAATGGCCACACGCGCTGAGACTTCCTTCGGACCCGGCGCGGACGCCAAAGCCGCAGCGCCGCTGGCTGAACGCTTCCGGCCGCAGTCGCTGGGCGAGGTGATCGGCCAGCAGCATTTGCTCGGCGAGGACATGCCGCTGCGCATTGCCTTCGAGTCCGGCCAGCCGCACAGCTGCATTCTCTGGGGTCCGCCGGGCGTCGGCAAGACCACCATTGCCCGCCTGATGGCCAGCAGCTTCGATGCGCACTTCATCACCATTTCTGCAGTGCTGGGCGGCGTCAAGGACATTCGTGAGGCGGTCGAGCAGGCCAGCATCTGGCAGGGGCAGGGCCGGCGCACCATCATGTTCGTCGACGAGGTCCACCGTTTCAACAAATCGCAGCAGGATGCATTTTTGCCGCATGTGGAAAGCGGCCTGTTCACCTTCATAGGCGCCACCACCGAAAATCCCTCGTTCGAAGTCAACTCTGCCTTGCTGTCGCGCGCCGTGGTGTATGTGCTGCAGCCGCTGGGTGACGACGATTTGAGGAAAATTGTTGCCAAAGTCCTTGCAGAACGTGCGCTGCCAGCTATCGATTCGATAGCACCTGAAGCGGTGGACCAGCTCGTGGCCTATGCCGACGGCGATGCGCGGCGTCTGCTCAATACCCTGGAGTCGCTCGACGTTGCCGCCCGGCGCGAGAAAAAAGGCGGCAGTGTCCAGGTGACCGCCGCCTGGCTGCTCAAGGTGCTGGGCCAGCAGATGCGCCGTTATGACAAGGGTGGCGAGCAGTTTTACGACACCATCTCGGCGCTGCACAAGTCGGTGCGCGGCTCCGATCCCGATGCGGCGCTGTACTGGCTGGTGCGCATGCTCGATGGCGGGGCTGAGCCCCGATACATGGCGCGGCGCCTGATCCGCATGGCCAGTGAGGACATCGGCCTGGCCGACCCGCGCGCCTTGCGGCTGGCGCTGGATGCCGCCGAAGTTTATGAGCGCCTGGGATCGCCCGAAGGCGAACTGGCGCTGGCCGAGTGCGTGATCTACCTCGCCGTTGCACCCAAGTCCAATGCTGCCTACAAGGCTTTCAACGAGGCGAAAGCCTTTGTGAAAAAGGATGGCACCCGGCCGGTGCCGTTGCACCTGCGCAATGCCCCCACCAGGCTCATGAAGGAGCTGGACTACGGCAAGAACTACCGCTATGCACACGATGAGGAAGACGGTTTTGCCGCCGGGGAAACTTATTTGCCCGAGGGCATGGCGGCGCCCGGCTTCTACAGGCCGGTCCCTCGCGGCCTTGAAATCCGCATCGCGGACAAGCTCAGTGAGCTGAAGTCAAAAAACGACAAAAAGACCTGAGCAGAACGAATGCTTACGGATTCGTCCGCCCGCCTCGGGAATAAAATTTCTCAAGGGTAAACCCCGCAAAAACGGTCGCGCTGGCCCGATTCTCGCTAGAGAGCCGTGGCTACAATTTGCGCATTAGCTCGCCACCCAAGCCCAGCCAGTCCGCTGGTTTTGATAGGCGGGCTTTTTGTTAACTCGCGCGATTCCATGGTGATCCCATGCAACGCGGCCTCGCATGGTGCGCGGCAGAGCTGGCAACTGAATTCAAACGGGAGAGTGAGTTATGGAAGTTTTTCTTCAGCAGATCATCAACGGGCTGGTGCTGGGCAGCATGTACGCTCTCGTCGCCCTCGGCTACACCATGGTGTACGGCATCATCGGCCTGATCAACTTTGCGCACGGCGAGGTCCTCATGGTGGGGGCCATCACCAGCTGGACCATCATTGTCTGGATGCAGGATGCCATGCCTGGAACGCCCGGCTGGCTGATCCTGTTGTGTTCGCTGCTGATTGCATTTGTTGTCTGCGGCGCGCTGAACTTCTCGATTGAAAAGATCGCCTACCGGCCATTGCGGAATTCACCCCGATTGGCCCCCCTGATCACCGCCATCGGGGTGTCCATCCTGCTGCAGACCCTGGCCATGATCATCTGGAAGCCCAACTACAAACCGTACCCGACATTGCTGCCGTCCGAGCCGCTGCACCTGGGCGGCGCAGTGATCACCGTCACGCAAATTTTCATTCTGGGCGCCACGGTGGTGTCGCTGGCCATCCTGATGTACCTGGTCAATTACACCAAGCTGGGCCGCGCGATGCGCGCCACGGCAGAGAACCCGCGTGTGGCAGCGCTGATGGGCGTCAAGCCGGATACCGTGATCTCGGCGACCTTCATCATCGGTGCGGTGCTGGCGGCGCTGGCCGGCTTGATGGACGCCTCCAACTACGGCACGGTGCAGCACACCATGGGTTTTCTGCCCGGACTGAAGGCCTTTACCGCAGCGGTGTTCGGCGGTATCGGCAACCTCGGCGGCGCCGTGCTGGGCGGCATCTTGCTCGGGCTGATCGAAGCCATAGGCGGCGGCTACCTCGGCACCTGGACCGGTGGTGTGCTGGGCAGCCAGTACTCGGACATCTTCGCCTTTATCGTGCTGATTTTTGTGCTCACCCTGCGGCCATCCGGCCTGCTCGGTGAGCGTGTGGCAGACAGGGCTTGAGGGGAACGTCATGATGAAACAACACAGACTCCTGACCTTTCTGGTGGCCGCGGCCGCCCTGCTGATCCTGCCCCTGCTGCTGCAGCAGGGCGGCAATGCCTGGGTCCGCATCGTCGACATGGCGCTGCTGTATGTGCTGCTGGCGCTGGGCCTGAACATCGTGGTCGGTTATGCCGGCCTGCTGGACCTGGGCTACGTCGCCTTTTTTGCGGTGGGCGCTTACCTTTTCGCACTGCTGGGCTCGCCGCACCTGGCCGATGCCTTCCCCGTGGTTGCAGCGGCTTTCCCGAGCGGCCTGCACCTGCCGATCTGGGCAGTGATACCGATGGCGGCCGTGCTGGCCGCCTGCTTCGGTGTCTTGCTGGGCATTCCCGTGCTCAAGCTGCGTGGCGATTACCTGGCGATTGTCACGCTGGGTTTCGGCGAGATCATCCGCGTGTTCCTGAACAACCTGGACCGCCCGATCAACCTGACCAACGGGCCCAAGGGTATCAACCAGATCGACTCGATGAAGTTTTTCGGATTCGACCTGGGCAAGTCGCACGAATTGCTCGGCTTCGAGATCGCCTCGGTGACCATGTATTACTACCTGTTCCTGGCGCTGGTGATCGTGTCTGTGGTGATTTGCCACCGGCTCGAAAACTCGCGCATAGGCCGCGCCTGGATGGCCATCCGTGAGGATGAAATCGCCGCCAAGGCCATGGGCATCAACACGCGCAACATGAAACTGCTGGCCTTCGGCATGGGCGCGACCTTTGGCGGCGTGTCGGGCTCGATGTTCGCGGCCTTCCAGGGTTTTGTGTCTCCCGAATCCTTCAGCCTGATGGAGTCGGTGATGATTGTGGCGATGGTGGTGCTGGGCGGCATCGGCCACCTGCCCGGCGTCATCCTGGGTGCCTTGCTGCTCGCTGCCTTGCCTGAGGTGCTGCGTCATGTGGCTGGTCCGTTGCAGGCCATGACCGGCGGCCGTCTGGACTCGTCCATCCTGCGCCAGTTGCTGATCGCGCTGGCCATGATCGCCATCATGCTGTCGCGGCCGCGCGGGCTGTGGCCTGCACGGGAGCACGGCAAGACGCTGAACAAGCCGGCCGGCAAAGACCCGATCCAGTCGATCAACCCCTAAGGAATGGACATGAGCGAAACCATTCTCAAAGTCTCCGGTGTCTCCAAGCGCTTCGGCGGCCTGCAGGCCCTGAGCGACGTCGGCATCCATATCGAGCGCGGCCAGGTCTATGGCCTGATCGGCCCCAACGGCGCCGGCAAGACCACTTTCTTCAACGTGTTGACCGGCCTGTACACGCCCGACAGCGGTACCTTCGAGCTGGCCGGCAAGCCCTACAAGCCGTCGGCGGTGCACGAGGTTGCCAAGGCCGGCATTGCCCGCACCTTCCAGAACATCCGCCTGTTTGCCGACATGACGGCCCTGGAAAACGTCATGGTCGGGCGCCATGTGCGGACCCGATCCGGCCTGATCGGCGCGGTGTTCCGCACACCCGGCTTCAAGGCCGAAGAAGCAGCGATTGCCAAACGTGCGCATGAACTGCTGGACTATGTCGGCATCGGCAAGTTCGCCGCCTACAAGGCCCGCACGCTCAGCTACGGAGACCAGCGCCGCCTGGAGATCGCCCGCGCACTGGCCACCGACCCGCAGCTGATTGCACTCGACGAACCGGCGGCGGGCATGAACGCCACCGAGAAGGTGCAGCTGCGCGAGTTGATTGACCAGATCCGCAAGGACGACCGCACCATCCTGCTGATCGAGCATGACGTCAAGCTCGTGATGGGCTTGTGCGACCGCGTCACCGTGCTCGACTACGGCAAGCAGATTGCCGAAGGCCTGCCTTCCGAGGTGCAGAAAAACGAAAAAGTGATTACCGCCTATCTGGGCTCGGGTCATTGAAGGGAAACAGCAGCATGGCAAACACACTTCTCAAGGTCACGGGGCTCAAGGTCGCGTACGGCGGTATCCAGGCGGTCAAGGGCGTTGACTTCGAAGTCCACGAGGGCGAACTCGTGACCCTGATCGGCTCCAACGGCGCCGGCAAAACCACCACGATGAAAGCCATCACGGGAACCTTGCCGCTGGTCGACGGCGATATCGAATACCTGGGCAAAAGCATCAAGGGCAAGGGCGCCTGGGACCTGGTCAGGGACGGCCTGGCCATGGTGCCGGAAGGCCGCGGCGTGTTCACCCGCATGACCATCACCGAAAACCTGCAGATGGGCGCCTACATCCGC
>JAUXPP010000156.1 GCA_030683705.1 Polaromonas sp.
GGTTCTTGACCAGCTCGCTGACCTTGAGCGCAGGCGTCACTTCCCAGGGGATGGTGGTGCCTTCGATCACGCCCTTGGACAGCGCGTCGGTCACGGCCGGCACCGGCATGCCCACCGGCGTGGCGCCCAGCTTGGTCAGCATGTTGCTGATCACGCGCGAGCCGCCGCGGATCTTCATGCCGCGCAGGCTCTCGAGCCCGGTCACCGGCGTTTTGGTGTGGAACAGGCCGGGGCCGTGGGTGTGCACGGCGATCAGCTTGACGTCCTTGAACTCGTCGGCCGCGAACTTCTCGACGTATTCCTGGAAGGCGCGCGACGACTGCTCGGCCTTGCCGCTCATGAAAGGCAGCTCGAACACTTCCGACTTGTTGAAGCGGCCCGGCGTGTAGCCCAGCACCGTCCAGGTCAGGTCCACCACGCCGTCACGGGCCTGGTCGAACAACTGGGGCGGCGTGCCGCCGAGCTGCATCGCGTGAAACAGCTGTACCTTGATCTTGCCGCCGGACTCTTTCTCGACCTTCTGCGCCCAGGGGATCAGCGCCTTGGCCGGAATCGTCGCTTGCTGCGGCAGCATCTGGTGCAGACGCAGCGTGACCTGTTGGGCGAAGCCGGCGCCGGCAGCACACAAGGTGGCAATCGCCACGGCGGTCTTGATGAGGGCTCGTTTGTTCATGTCAGTCTCCAGTTCTGGTTGAGATGTGAGGGTACTGCTGCGGCGGCAGTTGCTTCATGGGGTCAGTGCGGATTGTCGCCGCGCCAAACCGGCAGGGGAACGCCGGACCGGGCTCTAGCAGTTATATGATTTTGGTATACGAACTCTCCCGATATTTCACTAACGCAGCCCCCGGGCGCTGCGGTGTCCGGGAGAACCCTCACTCGGGGCGGTAAGACGAATCCAGCGTCACCGAGCCGACCACCCGCGACACGCAGGCGCAGATCCGGCTGTTTTGCTGCTTTTCGTGCTCGCTGAGGAACACGTCGCGGTGGTCGGCCTCGCCGTCGAGCGCCAGCACGTCCATGGCGCACAGCCCGCACTCGCCGCGGCGGCAGTCCGACAGGGTTTCCACGCCGGCACTTTCCAGCGCGTCCAGCAGGGTGCTGCCCGCCGGCACCATGATGTCCACATGGTGGCGCGGCACCTGCACCCGGAAAGCCTGGGCGGCGAAACGCCCGCTGCTGCCGAAGGTCTCGAAACGCAGGTCGGCCCGCGGCCGCCCTGCCCCGGCCCAGGCCGCGCGGATGGCTTCGAGCAGGGGCACCGGCCCGCAGGTGTAGAGCTGCGCCCCCGGGGGCAGCGCCGCGATCTCGCCGGCCAGGTCCATGTGTTCATCGCGTTCGCCGGCAAAGGTCTGCAGCGCGTCGCCCAGCGTTTCGCGCAGCAGGGGCAGCAAGGCCAGCTCGTCCTGTGTGCGCGCGCCGTACAACATGCGCAGGCTGGCGCCGGTGCGCGCGGCATGCGCCTGCAGTTGCTGCGCCATCATCACCAGCGGCGTGATGCCGATGCCGCCGGCCACCAGCAGGTAGTGCGGCGCCGACAGGTCCAGCGGGAAATGGTTTTGCGGCGCGCTGACAGCCAGCGTGTCGCCTGCGGCCAGACGCCACATCGCCTGTGAGCCGCCACGGCCATCGTCCATGCGCTTGACGGCGATGCGGTAGTGCCGCCCATCGGGCAGGCCCACCAGCGAGTAGCGGCGGACCTGTGCCAGGCCGCCCACCATCAGTTCCACCTGCAGGTGGGCGCCAGCCTGCCACGAGGCGGCCTGTCCGGCGGCGGGCTGGATCTCGAATTCGCGCACCGTGGGTGTCAGGTCGCGCAGGGCCACCACCGTGGCGGGGTACAGGGTTGTATTGCTTTTCATGAGGGTAGATTCAGTTCATGGAATGTGTTGCATTCGCGCCGCCCTCCGTTCGCCCTGAGCCTGTCGAAGGGCTTTCGCCACTCCGGGACAGGCTTCGACAGGCTCAGCCCGAACGGCAAGTAGTGCGGCCATGCTTGCAAAGCTATCAATCAGCGCCTTCTGATCAGCTTCATGGCTTTCAGCGACTCGGGCATGTGCGCGCCAGGCTGGCCCGACAGCGCGTGGCGCAGGTTGCGCTGCGCCAGCCGCGAGTGTTCGCGCATCAGCGCCTCGGCGCGTGTGCCCTCGCCGCGCTCGATGGCGTCCAGCACCTGCCAGTGCTGGTCCTGCGCCACCACCAGCATGTCGCGCGCCTGCGGCGAGTTGGACTGCACCACCACAAAGGCCGAGGCCGATGCAAACGGCAGGCTGACCACCCGCTCGAGCTGGCGCACCGTGACCGGGCTGTCGGCCATTTCGTAGAGCAGCGCGTGGAAACGCTGGTTGATGTCGACGTACGCCGAAAAGGCTTCGTCGGTCAGCGCCGGATCGGCCAGCACCGCGTCGACCTGGCGCAGGCAGTCGCGCGCCTCGGCCAGCACCACCGCCGGCGCGCCGCGTTCGGCCGCCAGCCGCACCAGCAGGCCTTCCAGCGTGCCGCGCAGTTCGATCGCGTCGGCGATGTCGCGCTCGGAAAACGCCTTGACCGCATAACCGCCGTTGGGCAGCGCTTCGAGCAGGCCTTCCTGCTCCAGCCGCATCAGCGCCGCGCGTATCGGCGTGCGCGACACGCCGATGCGCTCGACAATCGCCAGTTCGGCAATCCGTGTGCCGCCGGCCAGCTCACCCGAGAGGATCAGTTCGCGCAAGCGCAGCAACGCGCGCACCTGCGCACTTTCCATGCCATTTTGGCCCTCAGCGCCCGCAGGATCTGCGTGAGCAGCTACTTTTTTGATAGCGGTCGCCACCTTCAGGCCACCTGCCGGATAGGAATCACCGGCGTCGGTGAGGTCTCCTTCGCCACCATGCGATCGATCAGCCGCCGCGCCCACATCGAGCCGGCGTCGATGTTCAGGTTGTAGAACTGGTGGTCCGGGTGTTCGTCCATCGCGACCTGCTGCGCCTCCAGCACATGTTCGTCCTCGCGGAAGATGGTCGCCACGCCTTCGCGCAGCTTGTGTGTCAGCGCCTGTTCACCGAGGCAGTAGTTGCGGGCAAAGGCCCAGAAGTAATGGCAGGTGCCGTTGGTCTCGGGCGTGATGGTATTCAGCACAAAACCGTTGACGCCCTGGCTGCGGTCGCCCGGCTGGCCGTCTTTCGGGATCGCGCCGGTGCCGGCCTCGGCCACACCGACGTCGATGGTCACGGTGCACGGCGCTTCGAAGCGGATCACCTGCCAGCGGTCCACCGGCCCGCTGTAGTTGCGCGCATGGCGGATCTGGCCGGCCCAGAACGGCGGCGGCGTGATGTTTTCCATCCAGCGCGTCACGGTAGCGGTGCGGTCGCCGTGGGTCGCGACAAACGGCGCCTCGGCCACCTCGCGGTTGCCGATGCTGCTGCCGTGCACAAAGGCTTCGTGCGTCAGGTCCATCAGGTTGTCGACCACGAGCCGGTAGTCGCATTTCACGGTGATCAGCTTGCCGTCGCCGGCCCAGGCCGGGTCGTCGTTCCAGTGCATGTCGGGCACCAGCGCCGGGTCGGCCTGGGCCGGATCACCGGGCCAGATCCAGACGAAGCGGTGTTTCTCGACGACCGGATAGGCGCGCACGCAGGCCGAAGGGTTCAGCGTTTCCTGGCTGGGCATGTGGGTGCAGCGGCCCTGCGCGTTGAAGACCAGGCCGTGGTAGCCGCAGGTGACTTCGTCGCCGTCCAGCCGGCCCATGGACAGCGGCAGCAGCCGGTGCCAGCAGGCGTCTTCGAGGGCGGCGACCGTGCCGTCGGTCTTGCGGAACATCACGATCTTCTGGTTGCAGATGGTGCGCGGCAGCAGCGCGTTGACGATTTCCACGTCATAGGCGGCGGCATACCAGGCGTTCAGGGGAAACAGGGGTTTGTCGGCTTTCATGGATACGCACTGTATACATTAATCCGTCAAAATCAACTGGAAAAGCCATATTTGAGCCTTTTTATCGGGTTTATGTATTCAATGAGGCATGGAATTCATGCTTTACCATCGAAGCTTCTTCAAGAAATTCCCCAGGAGACCTCCATGAGCACCGCCACCCCGCACCTGCCCGCCCGCTACGACCACGTCGGCAGTTTTCTGCGCCCCAAGTACCTGCTGGACGCCCGTGAGCAAAAAGCCAAAGGCGAGATCACGCCCGAGCAGCTGCGCCAGGTGGAAGACAAGGCCATCACCGAGATCGTCAAGTTCCAGGAAGACGTGGGCCTGAAAAGCATCACCGACGGCGAGTTCCGCCGCACCTACTTCCACATCGACTTCCTCGAGCAGATCGGCGGCGTGAAAACCGACATCCCGGTCACCATCATCCGTCCCGACGGCTCGCAGGAGCTGGCCCCGCCGGTCATGCGTGTGGTCGACAAGGTGCGCCACGTCAAGGACATTCAGCTCGCCGACTTCCAGTACCTGAAAAGCCAGGTCTCGGCCGGCAACACGCCCAAGGTGACGATTCCCTCGCCGACCATGCTGCACTTCCGCGGCGGCCGCGCCGGCATCAGCAAGGAGCACTACCCCGAGCTGGACCCGGCCTTCTACCAGGACGTGGCAAACGCCTATGGCGACGAGCTGCGCAGCCTGGCCGCCGCCGGCTGCACCTATGTGCAGATGGACGACACCAACCTGGCCTACCTGTGCGACGAAAAAATGCGCGAAGCCGCCCGCGCGCGCGGTGACGACCCCAACGAACTGCCGCACCGTTACGCCAAGTTCATCAACCTGGTCGTTGCGCAGAAGCCGCCCGGCATGTTGCTGGCCATGCATCTGTGCCGCGGCAACTTCAAAAGCACCCACGCCGCCAGCGGCAACTACGAGCCGGTCGCCGAAGCGCTGCTCAAGGAAATGAACCTCGACGCCTACTTCATGGAGTACGACGACATCCGCAGCGGCGACTTCAAGCCGCTGCGCTTCCTGCCCAAGGGCAAGACGGTGGTGCTGGGCCTGGTCACCACCAAGTTCGGCACGCTGGAAGACAAGGACGAACTGAAACGCCGCATCGAGCAGGCCGCCAAATACGCGCCGCTGGAGCAGCTCGCCCTGTCGCCACAGTGCGGCTTTTCCAGCACCGTGCACGGCAACGACATCGCCGTCGAAGCCCAGCGCACCAAGCTGCGCCTGGTGATCGAGACCGCGCAGGAGGTCTGGGGTTCGGTCTGATCTGCCCGTTGGCAAATCGCTGAACAGAAAAGCCGCTGGCAATCACCAGCGGCTTTTTTCATAAACAAATCAGGCTTCAGCCCATGTCGGACAAGCGCAAGCAGCTACTGTTTTAGTAGCACCCAGAACCCGGCCACGGGTCACGCGGCGCCCCTCCAAGCTTCCGCTTCCGGGGCTTTGCGCACAGTCGCTACTCGCTCGCAGCGCCCCAACGATACTCAGGGGCCATGCCCAACACCCTGCTCCCCCGCTTCGCCGCCCACCTGCGCAACCACTGGAAAAGTTATCTCGCCCAACTCGCATTGCTGGTGGGCGTCGTGGTGGCGGTGCAGGCCTGGCAGACGCGGCATGTGCCGGCCGGGCCGGCGCCGGACCTGGCCATCAGCGTGCTGCAGCCGGACGGCACGACGCGCAACACCACACTCGCCGAGTGGCGGCAGGCGCACCCCGGCCAGCCGGTCGCCCTGCACTTCTGGGCCGAGTGGTGCCCGATCTGCCGCGCCGAGGAAAGCAGCGTCACGCGGCTGGCGCAGGACTGGCCAGTATTGACCATAGCCATGCAGTCCGGCCCGGCCGACAAGGTCAGGCAGGTGCTGCAGCAGCGCCAACTGCCCTGGCAGACCGCTGTCGATACACGCGGTGAACTGACCCGCGCCTTCGGCTTTGAGTCGGTGCCTTCGTTTGTGGTGATCGACGGGCAAGGCCGGCTGCGCAACGCCAGCGCCGGCTACACCACCGGGCTGGGCATGCGACTGCGGCTGTGGTGGGCAAAACTGTTCTGAGCCCTGATACGCGCGGGAGGTCTGGGGTTCGGCCTGATCTTCGCCGCTTGAGCGGCCACCCGCTTTGTCATTGCGGGCTCGACCCGCAATCCATGCATGCGATCAGCCAACCCGTGAACGCACTAAGCTCGATGCCGGGTCAGGCCCGGCATGACAAGCCTCGCCAGTCGGCATTTCCAGGCAAATCAGGCGCTGGCTCCCGGCAGCCGGGCGCTGGCAGCTATTGTTTTAGTAGCGAACGCCTCACGCTCGCAGCTTTGAGCGCAAGAACTCGTCCGGCGTCAGGATGGCGCACGCAAATACTTTCTCGAACTCATCAGCCAGCGTCAGTAAATCCCGGTCGCCGGACACCAGCACCTGCGCGCTCCCGGCAACCGCAAGCTGCATGAACGGCAGGTCCATCAGGTCGCGGCACGCCGGCACCGTTGGGGGCGGTTCGGGTATACGCACAGCACGGGTGTGGGGCAGGTAGTCGGCCAGCAACTCTTCCTGCTCCTGTGCCGACAGCCGGAACTTCGGATAAGCCAGAACACGCACCAGCTCCTGGGCGGTGGCGGTGCTTGCAAGTGGCACAAAAACGCGCTGCTGCCAAGCCAGGCGCATGCGCCCCGCCGTGCCACTGCCGAACACCAGTGCAGACAACACCACGTTGGTGTCGAGCACCACCCGAAAAGGACTGCTCATGCTTTTCTGTGTGTCGGTTTTTTGGGTGCGGCTTTTTGAGCCCCCACCTTTTTAAGCTTGGCAAGGGTGGCTTCCGCCGCAGCTGCTCCGTAACCCGCCTTGGGCTCGGCCGCCAGCGAGCTTGAGGCAGCAGGCCTGCGCGCCCATGCCACTGCGTCGGCAATGTCGGCAGGGCCCAGGTCAAGTTCGGCCAGCTTGGCACGCACCGCGTCGCCGCGCTGTATACGCACCGGAGTCAAGATGATCTGGCCAGCTCGGACTTCAACGTCAAAATAATCCGTGGCGCCCACGGCCAAGGTTGCGCTCTTGGGCAGCGTGAGCTGGTTTTTGGAGGTGATTTTGGCAAGCATGCTGAGCCCCCCGAAAGTAAGGAATCATTACTTTAGCGATTCAGCGCTCACCTGTCCAGACCTGAATTGGGTGAGCGCGGCGTGATCTCCAGCTCGTGGTAACCCGTCACCGCATCCGGCGCGCGCGAGAACTGCCACTCCGGCAGCAACGCAATCAACACTTCCGCCGTGGTCCGCACGGTACAGCCCGGCGCGACGTGGCCGCCGAAAACGTCGCCGCTGGCGGTGGACAGCGCCATGTGCAGGTGCGAGCTGCTGTGCGCGCCGTCGAATGCAATGCTGCCGGCCAGGCTGAGGATCTCGATGTCGCCGGTGAAGCGCCGCGGCTGCGCTGCGCCCGCAAAACGCAGGCCGGCACTCGACAGGCTGCCGATGCCAGCGATTACAAACGCCGCCCGGCAGTCGGCGCCGCGTACCGCCGCCTCGATGGCAGCGCGCAGGTCGTCGCCGGGGTTCAGGCGGATTGGGAGAGTTTGCATGGTTGACTTTATGAATCAAATCGGCCGCCAGCGCTTGTGCAGCAAGCGCAAGCAGCTATTAAATCGGGAGCAATGAGGGAAGCTTGCTGGATCCGTTGGCCGACGTCTGCGGCTGGCGGTCGACGACGCCCGGATTCATTTCCCCGCTTCCAGAAGTTGCGGATGGTGTTTTTGCAGATGCTGGCGCAGCGTCCGGTGCAGCATGTTTGCCTGGGCGGCACATTCGGCCACCATCTCGGGCGTGACCACATCACCGGTGTAGTCGTTGGAATTGCGTTTGCGTCGCAGCGCGTCCAGCACTACCCAGGCCGCGTTGTCCACGCCCAGGGTCAAAGGCAAAGACTGGATCAGCGTCACATGGTGGCCCGTCTCGCCAGTAGAGGGCCGGTAGCCACTGGCCATCATGGCTGCAAGTGCGCACTGCATGATGGCCTTGTAGGCTGCGTCAAACCGGGTCTCGTCGCTGATCCCAGTCACCGCCACATCTGCCAGATTGCGCTCCACCGCAGCCAGCAAACGCAGAACCTCTGCAGCCGTGGGCAAGTGGTCCTTAAGCTTGCCGATGCGAAGCAAGTTCTGCAAAGTCATCTTCACCTCCAATCAACCATATCCGCGGGTTGGCCGCCACACTGCGGGCAAATCCATCGCCCTCAGCCAGTTTTCGCGCAAAGTCTGAAGGGCTCATCGGCGTCGGGTTGACTTCGCGAGCCAGCAAGGTCTGAACATCGGCAAACGCCAGGGCGACATCAGCAAACCCCGCGTCTCCCAGCACCATCACGTCCACGTCGCTACCGGGCCGCTCTTTGCCCGCCGCCACAGAGCCGTAGACAAAGGCAAGCGCCACGCGTTTTCCCAGAGGCAACAAGGCATCGCGCAGCACATCAGCCACGCCCGCCGTTTTCCTGAGCAAACCAGCCAGCTCAGAAAATATTGGGCATTGAGGATTGGCCTGGTAGTGCACCTGACGACCTACCTCCTGACGCAACAGCAAGCCCAGATCGGACAAGGCACGCAACTCACGGTGCAGCGACCCAGGGGACGCACCCGTCACCCGTGCCAACTCGCGCACATGCAGTGACTTGTCTGGATGCAGAAACAGGGCACTCAACACGCTTGAACGCGTTTGGCCGAGAAGGTGGTGAGCAATCGAGGTCATGTTCTTAATTTTGCTTCAATTGTAGCAATAAAAAGAACGACAAGGCGATGTAACTTCAGACCTTGTTCGCCGCTACCGCAGCCTTGATCAACGCCTTGAAGGCCGCCTCGTCGATGGCATCACCCTCCCCCAGATCGATGGCGCGGCGGGTGTTGCCTTCCAGGCTGGCATTGAACAGCCTGGCCGGGTCCTTGAGCGACGCGCCCTTGGGAAAAGTCAGCTTCACCTTGGCCTTGTAGGTCTCGCCGGTGCAAATGATGCCGTCACGCGACCAGACCGGCAGGCTCCACTTCCACTCCTCGACCACCGACGGTTCCGCCTGCTGGATCAGCGCCCGGACTTTGGCCAGCGTCTTGCCGCGCCAGTCGTCCAGGGACTGGATCTTTTCATCGATGAGTTGGGAGGGCGACTTTGCTGCCGCGCCTTCTTTCGGTTTGCCTGGAGGTTTGTTCATGGGAACTCCATTGACTTCACGATGGTTTTCACAACTTCTCGCCCGGCAACATGCTGGCCTGCATGATCCAGCCAATGAGCTGGGCTTCGTCGAGCTCTGCGTCCTCGCGGATATCGAGGTAACGCGTGTCCTGGCTTTTGGATGCACCGGGCGGCACCGGCGACAGTGATTGCCCGCGGAAGAAGGTCACCTTCACATAGTGGGTGAAGCAATGGAAGCTGAGGAACCAGCCCTCCTGGCCCGGCGCACCATAAAACGGCGAGTTCCACTTGACCGCCTTGCGCACACCGGGGACGGCCGCGACGATCAGTTTGTCCAGCCGGCGCCCGACACCCTGCTTCCAGCCCGGCATGGCCGCGAGGTAGGCCTGTACCGGGGCGTCGCCCTCGCCTTTGGGGATCTGCGGGTTGCCGCCGGACAACAGCACCGGCTGGCCGGTCGTCGCTGCGGGTTGGGATTTTGGCTTCTTCATTCCATGCGCCTCACGGTGAATGACCCGGACATCACTGGCAGTACGCGAAGTATGACGGGATGACGGGGAGTGTACGCAGGCGCACGAGCCTGCGGCTTGGCACAGGGGCTTGTGCCCGCAAGGCGCGCGGAATGGGCGTGTGCCGCGTGCTGGCGCCGGCGTCCAGCGCCGCCGGGACGCCTAGGGGTGCATCAGGCTCCAGCCGGCTTTGTGTTCGTAAGCCTCGGCAAGCTGGTACAGCAGCGGCTCCGCCCCGTGCGCGGCCGCAAGCTGTATCGCCAGCGGCAGGCCTGTGGCCGAAAAACCCATGGGCAGCGTGATGGCCGGGCTGCCGGTCAGGCTGTAGACGCGGTTGGTGATGCCGCGCTTGCCGGCCGGATTGGCATACAACTGTTCCATGGTCTCGGCCGGCGCCTCGCGGCCGGGGCTGGCGATGGCCGCCAGGCCATCGGCAAACAGCGCGGCGTAGGTCTGTTTCAGCGCCGCAGCGCGTTCACGCGCGGCGGCGTACTCCGCGTCGGAGCATGCGGCGCCGCGCAGCAGCCGCTGGCGCAGCGCCGGGCCGAACTTCTCCGGCTGGCGCTGCAGGTCGTCGCGGTGGTAGCGCGCTGCCTCGTACGCGATGATCAGATTGGCCGCATCGAAGGCCGCATCCAGTCCCTCGGGAGCGATGGTCACCAGCTCCACCCCCAGGGCCTGCAGAACCGCCAGCGCCCGGTCGAAGGCGGCGCAGACTTCGGCACTGTGATCGACCGTGGCGATGAAGCGCTCGGGCACGCCGACGCGCATGCGCCGGACCGGCGCGCCTATCGACGCGGCAAAATCCGGCGCACCGCGCCCGGCCAGCGCCTGCAGCATCAGTGCGTTGTCGCGCACGCTGCGGGTGAGCGGGCCCACATGATCCAGGCTGGGCGCCAGCGGAATCACGCCTTCGAGGCTGACGCGCCCATAGGTCGGCTTCATGCCGACAATGCCGCAGGCCGCGGCGGGGTGGCGCACGGAGCCGCCGGTGTCGGTGCCGGTGGCGCCCATCACCATGCCGGCCGCGACGGCAGCGCCTGAGCCGCTGCTGGAGCTGCCCGGCATGTGGTCGGTGTTCCAGGGATTGCGTGCCGCGGGAAACGGCTCGTCCGGGTCGGGCGTGCCGAAAGCGAACTCGTGGCAGGCGGTTTTGCCCAGGCTGATGGCGCCGGCCCGGTCCAGCAGTTGTACCGCGACCGCATCCTCGCCGGGGACCCAGTCCTGCAGCAGGCGCGAGTGGGCCGTCGTGCGTACACCGGCTGTCTGCAGGATGTCCTTGTGGGCGATCGGGATGCCGTGCAGCGGCCCGCGGTGCCGGCCCGCCGCGATCTCCTGCTGCGCCAGCCGGGCCGCGTCGCGCGACGCCTCGAAGGTGAAGGTGATGAAGGCGTGGTGGGTAGGCTGCAGCGCCTCGCAGCGCGCTATGCAGGCCTCTACCAGCGCCACGGGCGAGAGGCTGCGGTCGGCAATGCGCAGCGCCGCCGCGTGCAGGGACAGGTAATGGAGATCGGCAGTCACTGGCGAAGCGGCGCGCTTCAATCGAGCTGGATGTTGCCCGCCTTGACGATCTCCCTGGCGCGCGCCAGGTCCTTGGCCAGGTACTGCGCATGGGCCGCGGGCGTGCGCTCGGCGGCGGGGAACAGCTCGGTGCCCATGTCGGCCAGACGCTTCTGGACCCCCGCGTCCGACAGCGCGACCTGCAGCGCCTCGTTGAGCTGGCGCACCATGGCCGCCGGCGTGCCCTTGGGCGCGTACACGCCGTGCCACACGGCAGTGTCCACCTGCGGCAAGCCCAGTTCACGCATGGTCGGCACGCCGGGGAAATTGGCGCTGCGCTGCGGCGCCGTGATCGCGAAGGCCTTGATCTTGCCCGCCGCCAGATGCGGCAGCGCATTGGTGGTCTGGTCGCACAAGACGTCGCTGTGGCCGGCCATCACGTCCTGCAGCGCCAGGTTGGTGCTTTTGTAGGGAACAAAAGTCGGCTGCACACCCAGCGCCTGCGACAGCATCACGGCGCACATGTGCGAGCCGGTGCCCACGCCCGCGTTGGCCATGTTGACCTTGGCCGCGTCCGCCTTGAGCGTTGCGACCAGCTCCTTGCCGTCCTTCGCGCGGAACGCCGGATTGGACACGAACACATAGGGACCGATGTTGACCAGGCCAATCGGCTCGAAAGCCGTCGCCGTGTCGTAAGGCAGGCTTTTGTACAGCGCCGCAGACAGCGCGATGGTGGTGTGGATCAGCACCGTGTAGCCGTCGGCCGGCGCGCGCGCCGCCTTGGCAGCGGCGATGGTGCCGCCGGCGCCCGCCACGTTGTCGATGACGATGGGCTGGCCCAGCTTCTCCGACATCTTCTGTCCCAGCGCGCGCGCGACGGTATCGGTGGCGCTGCCTGCCGGGAAGGGCACGATCATCGAGACAGGTTTGGTGGGATAGCCCTGGGCCTGCGCCGGCGCGACGGCCAACACCGAGGTAGCGATGGCACAGGCGGTGGCCAGAAGCCGGTAAGACGATGCTTTCATGGAGTTCCTCGCAGAGTTGGTGAAGATGAACAGATGGATCAGGGCATGGGTTACTGGCGCGCGAACCAGTCGTGGATGCTGTCGCCGTTCCAGAACGCCACGCCCGGGCGCGATGCGAACAGGTCCAGCATTTCCTCGAAATAGCGGATGCGGTGGGCCGCGCCCGACACATAAGGATGGACGCCGAAGGCCATCACGCGCACCGATTCCTCGCTTTCGGCGTACAGCCGGTCGAAGGCGTCGCGGGCGCGGCGCAACAGCGCGTCCGACTCATGCTGCCCGCTCACCATCACGGTGATGTCGTTGATCTCGACCGTGTACGGGATCGACACCAGCGGCTTGCTGGCGGTGCGCACCCAGAACGGCTGGTCGTCCAGGATCCAGTCACCGAACCAGTCCATGCCGGCGGCCGCGACATGGTCCAGCGTGTCCAGGGTCTGCATGCGGCCCGGGCCCAGCCAGCCGCGCGGCCGGTGGCCCAGAAAACTTTCCAGCGTGTCCAGCGACTGCTTGATCATCGCCGGCTGGTCCTCGACCTTGTGGATGGGCATCTGCACATAACAATGCGCCATGAATTCCCACCCGGCATCGCGGGCCGCCTGCGCCACCGGCGGGCAGGTTTCCACCACCTTGGCGTTGATCGACATCGTTGGCTTGATCTTGCGTTTCTCGAAGGCCTGCAACAGGCGCCAGAAACCCACGCGCATGCCGTACTCGTGCCAGGTCCAATTCGGCATGTCCGGAATGGCGCCGGTGATGCCGCCGGGGGGCGGCGAGGCATGGCGCGGCATGGCGCGCTCGATCTCCCATTCCTCGATGTTCACCACCGGCCAGATGATCAGGCGGGTGCCGTCCTCGGTACGCAGCGGTGGGCGGGTAAAGGGGCTGGAGTAGTCGAAACGTTGTCTGGGATGCATGGAATTTTCAATGGGCAGGCGGTCGCCGTTGATTCCACTTTATTCCACCAAGGAATTCCATGTCAAGTGTTATTCCATAAAAATCCAGGCCCCAATTGGGTGCTGATCAGGCCTTCAGCACCTCGATCAGGGCCGACGCCGTACCCGACAGCGGCAGCGACTTGCTGCGCACCACTCCCACCGTTTCGGAAGGCAGGAAGGCCGCCAGTGTGACCACCACCACCCGTGTCCAGGCCTCGGTTTCCTTGGCGCCGCGCAGGCCCACGGCCAGGCCCACCCCCATCTCGACATACCGTTCGATCAGCTCGATGCTGTCCAGCTCCAGCGCGATGTCGTAGGGCACGCTGTGCCGCCGGAATTCACTTTCCAGCAAGGCGCGGGTCTGCGTCTGGAAGCTCGGCAGGATCAGCGGATAACGCGCGATGTCCTGCAGCGATTTCGGCGGCTTCTTGGCCAGCGCATGGCCGCGCGGAACCAGCAGCACCCGCTCGGACGGAAACAGCGCGGTGAACTCGAAGCTGCGCGACGGGCCCGGATCGGGGGCGATGGCAAAGTCCACCTGGCCGGTCTGCACCATCTCGTAGATCTCTTCCTTGGTGCCCGACAACACGCGCACCCGGGCGCCGGGCGCGCTGCGCCGCAAGTCACGCAGCGCCTGCGGCAGCACGTTGCCGATGAAGCCGTGCGGCACGCCCACCGCCACCGGCGAGGCCGCCGGCAACGGCCCGCGCTGCACCAGCGTCTCCAGCCCCTCGACCAGCGGCTCGGCCATGCGCAGCAAGTTGGTGCCGGCCGCGCTCAGCCGCAAAGGCCGCGCGCCGCGTTCGAACAGCGAGCGGCCGATCTCCTGCTCCAGCCGCTGCACATGTTTGGTCACCGCCGGCTGCCCCAGGCCCAGGCCCTGGGACGCCTTGGAAAAGCTTCCCAGCTTCGCGACCATGCAGAAGCTGCGCAGTTCTTTAATGTCCATGGCAGGCTCCGGCGTGGCAACGCGGTCCGCGTGGGGGCAAGTTGCTTGGTGTTGTCATGGCCCCGATTGTGGCGTCAATCCAGGGCCGATTGCATAGGGTCCAGCGGCAGGTACGTGTGACCTGCGGGCGCGGTGGGTGCAGGCGTGTTGGACGCAGGTGGCGCCTGCTGCAAGGGCGGCTGCGGCCAAGAGCAGGTTTCTGCGTTGCATGTAGTTTTACTTACCAGCCCAATGCAGCTTTCGAAAATCGAGGCGCGTGTGACCCACACTTCGCTACAGATCAATGACCGCGAGCATTTCCGCGACTATCTTTACTGACTCCGCTGATTCAGCATCAAAAACCAGTGGCTTGAATTTCCGGTCTGTACTGTCTGGGGACAGCTTCACAACTGAATGAGACCAACCTCCGTCCGCAGACTGAGTTTTCTCGCTCGAATAGATCTTGACGGTGTACGAACCGCCAGACTCAGGGTCTTCAATGGATCGGTGCTCCGCAACCACCACTTTCCCTGCCCGCGTGCCTTGCGGATTCGCCCTGAACAGGCACCAGCTCCCATTGGGGATTCGGCGATTCATGGACTCGCCGACCACTTGCGCGATAAACATACCTGGTTGAGGGCGGTAGATATCGGGCAGCGCCACCCATTCGACTGCATCGTTGTCGAAGGACTGCACTTCGCTAAACATGCCGGCAGCGAGCTTGAGAGCCACCACCGGAACCGCATTCCTGAACGGCTTGACGTGTTTGCGATCCAGCGGCTTGAAAGGAAATACATTGGTCTGAGTCGGTGGAGGATTAACCAACGCGGTAGCCACCACATTAACCACGGGCTCAGCCATCGGGGCACCCATGCGGGAGCGAAAGTATTCCGCCGTTTCTTTGTCGGTGCAATAGATGTAGCAGCCCTTCATGCCGCGGGTCATCAATGTGCGGTAGGTATTCTTGATGATCAGATCGAGTCGTTGTTTACCCTCGATCGGCTCCTCCTTCAGAAGCTTCTTCCAGCCGAAGATTGACTTGTCTGAGGAAGCGCGCTTCTCAGGCTGGCAGACAACTTCGCCATTGCGAACCACAAAGTCATCGCCAACGATCACGCCGATGTAGTCCACCTCCAGGCCTTGGCAAGTGTGGATGCAACCAATTTCTTCCACCGAGTTGGGCGCAACAATCCATAAGCTGGCGTCCTCCATCAAATTCCAGCGCTTTTTAAATCCGTACTTGGGAATCACAACATCAAAAGCCTGGGGCTGCTTCTTGCTGGGCCACTTCCAGCAATAACCGGCCACAACACGCGACTTGTTGTTGACCTTGTTCTTTTCCACGATGCGTTGATGCAGTTCAGTGGGTGAATCGAATATCTGAAAGTCGAAGGCTGCTCCCTCCAAGAGAGGATTTGCGGTGGGTCGCACACCGAGCGTGTTATCTAGCCAAGCCAAATAGCCGTCAGATCCGTTGCAGCGGAACTGAGACGCCAGTTCCATCACCGATACCTTTGCCCCCGCTTTCTCTGCCCATCCAGCAATAGCCGCCTTGCCGCCAATATCCTTAAGCGTGACGCGCTGGTCTTCATCAATAAAAAAGATCGTGCAGTTTGCAGCGTTGATCAGTTCCTTAATCTGGTTTTCGCCCAGGTTGCCATAGAGGCCACCTTTCTCGTTGAGGCGGTGCGCCTCATCCACGATCAACGTGTCAAAAATACCTGGATCCTTCTCGACGAAGGCGCCAGACCCGGAGAAGAAATTGGATATGACGGATTTCCTGAACTGCTTCACCAACTTGCTCTCGTACACAGCGCGCGGAGCGGCATTTTTTGAAACATACTTGCAGTTCTGTCCTATCTTGGTCAGGGCAACCAGCAGATTGATGGCAACGACTGATTTACCAGTGCCCGGACCGCCTTCAACGATCATCACGTGCTTCTTCTGCGGCTCTGCGTGCCTAGCGACAGCCAGCGCACTTTCATAAACCACCTTCTGATCGTCAATCAGCACAAACTCTTCCTGCCCCTTGAGCATCTTGACCAGACTGTCGGCCAGCATCTTGGATGGACGAATCCGCCCATTCTCGATTTTGTAGAGCAGCTCAATGCTGTCCCCGTGCTTCACGTGTTTCTTGATGAACGCCCGCAGCTTGTCCCGCTCATCGTCGCCCTTCAGGAAAACCGGCGCTCGCTCGATGTAGGCAGCGTAAAAGTCGTGCGCGATCACGCCGTCAGGAAGGTAGTTGTGCAAATAGGCGCAAGGCTGGAGCGTCACGCCGCCCTCATGTATAGCCTCATTGAATCCATCCAGCAGGGCTGCGTACGACCAGGCCTGGTACGAGGGGTGGCTGACTTCCCGGTGAGCGCCACCGGTGTAAGTTGAAACGACGCCGTCCATCTTGGTCAGCTTGGCGGTCTCCCATTGCTTCAACTCGACAATGATGACTTGGGGTGACTTGTCTTCACCCAGCCCGGTCAGGATAAAGTCAACCCGCTTTCCACTTTGCGGAATGTTGTACTCAATCGCAACGCCGGCGTCGGCAGGAATTCCGTCGTCGTTCAGAACGCGGGCCATGCAAACAAGGGACGAGCGCCAGGAATTGATCTCCGAAGGGCCGACCTTGTGTCCAAGCTTCTGGAAAAAGGCATCACTGACAACCACCTCGATGGCAGTGCTGTGAACTTGCTCGAGAAATTTTGATTTGGTTGCCTGATAGACGATCACTTGAGTTGCACCATTCTTTTTATTAAAAGCGCACCTGGGGTTTCAGGCTGCAACTCATATCTCCGTGTACTTTTTGCTGGAACCGAGCGCGCGCGCTACTGGATACTTTTCAGCGTTGACAGCCAGCTTGGTCCGAGCCGCTTCCATCAAATCAATTTCAAGCTTGTCGCAAAGCTGCAGCAAGTACAGCAACACATCGGCGGCCTCGGCACCGACTTCCGCCTTCTTGTCGATGGACAGATTGCGACTTTGATCGTCAGTCAGCCACTGGAAATGCTCCAGCAGTTCCGATGTTTCTACCGTCAATGCTGAGGCGAGGTTCTTGGGTGAGTGAAATTGCTCCCATTCCCGCACTTTGGCGAAATCACGCAGGGCTTGGGTGAGAGATTGAAGATCGCTGTTCATGAGGAGACTGTATAGCAGCGCCGTCGCTTCGCGACTCCATTGTTCTACCTAGCGTTTGAGCGCCACCCCAAACCCCCGCCCGACCCCATCCCGCGCCATCATCGCCCGGTACCACCGCAACACATTCGGAAAATCCGCCAGGTCAATCTTGTGCCGCTCATGCCGCCAGACCCAGCCGACGATGGCGAAGTCGGCGATTGAGATTTCTTCGCCTGCAAAGAAGGTATGGTCGGCCAGGCGGCGGTCCATCACGCCGTAGAGGCGTCTGGTTTCCGCCATGAAGCGCTCCAGGCCGTAGCGGCGGTCGGCTTCGTTCTCCAGCGCGACGAAGTGGTGCACCTGGCCGGGCATGGGGCCGAAGCCGCCCATCTGGAACATCAGCCATTCCATGACAGCCACGCGGGCGCGTGGGTCTTTGGGCAGGAAGGTGCCGGTCTTTTCGGCCAGGTAGACCAGGATGGCGCCGGACTCGAAGACGCTGATGGCCTCACCGCCCGGGCCGTCGGGGTCGATGATGGCGGGGATCTTGTTGTTGGGGCTGATCTTCAGGAAGTCGGGCGCGGTCTGCTCGCCCTTGGTGATGTCCACCACGTGCACGTCGTAGGGCAGGCCCATTTCTTCGAGGGCGACACTGATCTTGCGGCCGTTGGGGGTGTCGAAGGCGTAGAGCTGGATGGTCATGGTGGTTTTGTCGGGGGGTGTTCGGGTGGAATGCAGTCTGCCACAGGAGGCGGGATGGTGCTGGACGCTACGTCACCGTTCGGGCTGAGCCTGTCGAAGCCGCTGTTGAGGTGGATGGGGACCCTTCGACGGGCTCAGGGCGAACGGATCGGGGGCATGGATCCCGGATCGAGTCCGGGATGACAAACCCGGGGATGACAAGACTTTGCACGCGCAGCCGGCGCGGCGATACTGGCGGCATGACGCGCCGCCTCCCCGCCCTCGCCGCCTGGTGTTTCGCTTTCTTGCTGCCCGCCGCCGGCAGCCTGGCCCTCGCCGCGCCGCCCGCCAACGACACGCTGCGCATAGGCTCCAAACGGTTCACCGAGTCCTACATCCTTGCGCAGGTGCTGGCGCAGACGGCGGCACCGCACACACCCACGCCGCCGTCGGTGCTGCAAGGCCTGGGCAACACCGCCATTGTTTATGAGGCGCTGCGATCCGGCAGCATCGACGTCTACCCCGAGTACGTGGGCACCATCAGCCAGGAGATCCTCAAGGGCGAGGCGTCCATGAGCACGCAGGCCATGGCCGCCGCGCTGGCGCCGCTGGGCCTGGGCGTGGCAGTGCCGCTGGGTTTCAACGACGGCTACGCGCTGGCCATGCGCGAGGACACGGCGCAGCGCCTGGGCATCAGCTCGCTGAGCGACCTGGCCAAACACCCTGAACTGAAGCTGGGCCTGTCGAACGAATTCATAGGCCGGGCCGACGGCTGGAAACCGCTGGCGCAGCGTTACGGCGCGCCGCAGACCCCGGTGGCGCTGGACCACGGGCTGGCGTACGACGCGATTGCGCAAAAGCAGGTGGACGTGATCGACATCTACACCACCGACGCCAAGATTGGCCACCTGGGCCTGCGCGTGCTGAAGGACGACAAGGCCTACTTCCCGCGTTACGACGCGGTGCTGCTGTACCGGCTGGATGTGCCGCAACGCTTTCCGCAGGCCTGGGCGGCGCTGCAAAAGCTCAGCGGCAGCATCGATGAAAACGCCATGATCGCGATGAATGCGCGGGCCGAGCTGCAGGGTGTGGCCTTCGATGTGATCGCGCGGGATCATTTAGCGGCCAAGCCAGGCGGCACGGCCCCGGCAGCAGCGGGCACTGGCGCCGACCCCGGCCAGCGCGGCTTCTGGGCCAAACTGTTCGGCCCGGACCTGGCGCGGCTGACGCGGCAACACCTGGCGCTGACCTTCATCTCCGTCGGGCTGGCAGCGCTGATCGGCATTCCGCTGGCAGTGTGGGTGTTTCCGCACCCGCGCCTGCGCGCGCTGGTGCTGGGCGCGAGCAGCCTGCTGCAGACCGTGCCTTCGCTGGCGCTGCTGGCGATGCTGATCTCATTGATGGGTGTGATCGGCACGCTGCCGGCGCTGATCGCACTGATGCTGTACGCGCTGCTGCCCATCATGCGCAACACGGTGGCGGGCCTGGCCGAGGTTTCGGGCGGGCTGCGGCTGGCCGGGCAGGCGCTGGGCATGACGGCGGGCCAGCGCATGCGCCTGGTCGAGCTGCCGCTGGCGCTGCCGACCATCATCGCCGGCGTGCGCACCGCCACCGCGATTGCCATCGGCACCGCAACGATTGCCGCCTTCATAGGCGCGGGCGGCTATGGCGAACGCATCGTCACCGGGCTGGCGCTCAACGACCGCGAACTGCTGCTGGCCGGCGCCCTGCCCGCCACGCTGCTGGCGCTGCTGAGCGAGGCGCTGTTTGAAGGCGTGGAGGCGCTGCTGCGCCGGCGCCGCGGCGCAAGTCCGGGCTGACAGTCCGGGGCGCTGGGACAAAGGGTTTGGTCATTGCGGGCCTGACCCGCAATCCATGTCTGCTCACATGCGACGCTGGTTCATGCGGCATGGATCCCGGATCTGGTCCGGGATGACAAAGCTTTTTATAGACGAATCGGCCTCCAGCCCTTATCCGACGAGCGTAAGCAGCTATCAAATCAGGAGTAATTTCCAGCATATTTGTTGGACATACTGATTTTGGCCGTATAAAATTCAAATTCAACAAATCTACGGCCAATGGATTACCTTCCTCTGTCAGACAACGCTGCCAGGCAACTGATCGACTCGACCACGGTGTTCGATGAGTTCATGCGTGTCCAGGCGCAGGCCCGCAACTACGCCGGGGGCATGTACTGGAAGCGTCAGGGCGAGTATGAATATCTGGTGAAGACCCAGCCTGACAACCGCCAGAGCCGCGTCGGGCCGCGCTCGCCTGACACTGAAAAAGTCCACGAAGAATTCACCGCCCGCAAGCGTGAGGTGGAGGCGCGGCTGAAGTTGCTACGCGATGCGCTGAAAGACGCGGAGCGCCTGAACAAGGCGCTGAAGGTGGGCCGGGTGCCGTCGGCCGTTATTGCCGTGTTGCAGGCCATCGAAGACGCTGGGCTTGGCCAGCATTTCACCGTGGTGGGCACCCATGCGCTGTATGCCTATGAAACCGCAGCAGGGGTGCGCATCGTGCAGGGCGCGCTGGCCACCCAGGACGTTGATTTGTTGTGGGACGCGCGCCGGCGTGTGCGCTTCATGACCGACATCGGGAAGCTCGATGCATCCATGCTCGGTGTCCTGCAGCGCGCCGACGCCAGCTTTGTGCGCAAGGAGGGCCAGAACGAAACCGCGATCAATGCCAAAGGGTTTGAAGTCGACTTTCTGCGGCGGCAGCCCGAAGGCGATGATCCCCATCCCTTTCGCTTCTCGGATGACGAGGGCGACTTGTGGCCGGTGCAGGCCGTGCGCGCGTCAGTGCTGACGAATGCGCCGCGCTTTGAACATGTCGTGATCTCCGCGACCGGCCGCATGACGCTGATGCGCACCATCGCGCCGGAATCGTTTGTCGAGTTCAAGCGCTGGATGGCCGCGAAGGCGCCGCTGCGGCCGGAAGCCAAACGCCGGCGCGACCTGCTGCAGGCAGGCATCGTGCAAAAGCTGCTCGACGAAGGCCTGCTTTTGCCGCAGGCGCGGACAAGCCAAACGTCTGATAAGCAATCCTGAAAGCGCAAAACCGGCCAGCCAGGCTTTCGCAAGCCAAATCGGCCTCCAGCCCTTATTTGACAAGCGTGAGCAGCTATCAAATCAGGAGCGTCTGAGCGCCCCTGAAGCCATCAGTCGAGCTTGATGTTGGCCGCAGCCACCACATCGGCCCAGCGCTTGCGCTCCTGGTTGAAGAACTTGTCCTGCTCGGCGGAGGTCATGGTCACCACCTCGGCGCCCTGCCCGCTCAGCCGGGCGCGGATCTCGGGGCTGCGGATGATTTTGATCAGTTCGGTGTTCAGGCGGTTCACGATGGGCTGCGGCGTGCCGGCGGCCACCAGCACGCCCTGCCAGGTGCCGGACTCGAAACCGGCCAGGCCCTGCTCCTGCAGGGTCGGCACGTTGCCGATCAGCGGCATGCGTGTGGCCTTGGAGACGCCGAGGATCTTCAGCTTGCCGCTCTGCACAAAGGGCAGCGTGGCCAGCATGCCGTTCATCAGCACCTGGGTCTGGCCGGCGACGGTGTCGTTCACCGCCTGCGAACCGCCCTTGTAGGGGATGTACTGCCACTTGGCGTTGCTGGCCCGCTCGACCGACACGCCGGCCAGGTGCGGCGCGCTGCCCATGGCGGTGACGGCGAAGTTGAGCTGGGACTTTTGCGACAGGGCCACCAGTTCCTTCAGGTTGTTGGCGGGCACCGAGGGATGCACCACCAGCAGATGCGGCGAATAGGCCAGCATGGTGACGCCGCGCAGGTCCTTGCTCGGGTCGAAGGGCAGCTTGGTGTAGACCGAGGGGCTGATGGCCAGCGCGCCGGTGTCGCACAAGAGCAGCGTGTAGCCGTCGGGTGCGGACTTGGCGACCAGGTCGGCGCCGAGGTTGCCGTTGGCGCCGGCGCGGTTTTCAACAATGACGGGCTGCTTGAGCGCTTCCGACAGCGCCTGGCTGATCGAGCGGCCGATGATGTCCGAGGAGCCGCCCGGTGGGTAAGGCACGATCAGGCGTATCGGTTTGGACGGCCAGGCGGCGGTCTGCGCCTGCACGCCTGTGGCAGCGGCCAGGCCCAGGGCCACGGAAGATGCGAGAACCTTGCGGCGATTGAGTGTCATGTTTGTCTCCTGAATCTGTTGTTGAAAACTGGAAGGGCTCAGGCTTTGGCGACTTCGTGGGCGGCCATCAGCTCGAGTGCGCGCACCAGCGCCGAGTGGTCCAGGTCCTGCATGCCGTTGGCGCTGCAGACCTGCATCAGTTGTGCGGCGCCGGCGGTTTGCGGCAGCGCGACGCCCAGCGTGCGCGCACCGCTGAGCGCCAGGCCCAGGTCTTTCTGGTGCAGGCCAATGCGGAAACCGGGGTTGAAGGTGCGCTTGATCATGCGTTCGCCGTGCACTTCGAGAATGCGCGAGGCGGCAAAACCGCCCATCAACGCCTGGCGCACCTTGGCCGGATCGGCGCCGGCCTTGCTGGCGAACAGCAGGGCTTCGCCGACGGCGGCGATATTGAGCGCCACGATGATCTGGTTGGCGACCTTGCAGGTCTGGCCGTCGCCATTGCCGCCGACCAGCGTGATGTTTTTGCCCATCAGCTCGAACAGCGGCTTGACGCGCTCGAAGGCCGCGTCGGGGCCACCGATCATGATGGTCAGGCTGGCGGCCTTGGCGCCGACCTCACCGCCGGAGACCGGTGCGTCCAGGTAGTCGGCGCCGAGCGCGTTGATTTTTGCCGCGAATTCCTTGGTGTCCATGGGCGAGATCGAGCTCATGTCGACCACGGTCTTGCCCTTGGCGTTGCTCTTGAGGCCGGCAGCGACGCCCTGGTCGCCGAACAGCACCTTGGCCACATCGGGCGTGTCGGGCAACATCATGAAAATGATGTCGGCCTTCTCGGCGACTTCCTGCGCCGAGGCACAGGCCACAGCCTTGCCGGTCAGCAGGTCCGCAGGCACCTTGCTGCGTGTGCTGAGGAAAACCTCGTGACCGGCCTTGACCAGGTGGGCGGCCATCGGCGCGCCCATGATGCCCAGACCGATAAAACCCAGCTTGCTCATATCAATACTCCTTGTGCGTTAAAAATTCTTGCGGCTACAAGCCGCGATTCAAAAGACGGGGCATGGATCCCGGATCAGGTCCGGGATGACACAGGAAAAAGCGGAAAGTCAGGCCAGGTACTTGTCGCGCAGCGCCTGGGTGGCGCCGCGGAACACGCCGAGGTCGCTGCCGACACCGACAAAGGTGGCGCCCATCTCCATGTAGCGGCGCGCATCGGCTTCGACCGGCGCGAGGATGCCGACCGGCTTGCCGTGGGCTTTCGCGTCGGCGAATATCTTGACCATGGCCGCCTGCACTTCCGGGTGGCCGGCGTTCCCGAGATGGCCGAAACCGGCCGCCAGATCCGACGGGCCGACAAAAATGCAGTCGACACCATCGACGGCCGCGATGTCACGCGCCGCATCGGCGCCGGCGCGGCTTTCGATCTGCACCATCACGCAGATGTGGTCGTTGATGGACTTGAGGTAGTCGGGCACGGTGCCGTACTTGTTGCTGCGCTGGGACACCGACACACCGCGTATGCCCTGGGGCGGGTAACGCGTGGCGGCGACGGCGCTGGCCGCCTGCTCGGCGGTCTCTACAAACGGAATCAGGAAGTTGTAGAAGCCGGCATCGAGCAGGCGCTTGAGCTCGACCGCGTTGTTGGAGGTCGGGCGCACCACCGGCGCGCTGCAACTGTCTTTCAGCGCCATCAACTGCGGGATGTAGGTGGCCATGTCGTTGGGCGAATGTTCGCCGTCGAGCAGGATCCAGTCGAAGCCGGCGACACCCAGCACCTCGGTGGTGATGGCGTTGGACAGCGAGGACCAGCAGCCGATCAGTTTTTTGCCGGCCAGCAGGTCGCGCTTGAAGCTGTTGGGAAAGGACTGGTAAGGCGTGTGTTGTGTCATGGGGTCTCGCTTGTAAAGTTGGAGTCAGTGAGGAGAAGACGCTGCGCCTGCAGCGGCTTCCCGCGAAAATCAGGTCACGGGTGCCGGGTTGAACAGCACCAGCGCGTTGTGCAGCTTCCAGTGTTCGGCCCAGGTCTTCTTGCGGCCGCTGGCGACGTCCAGCATCAGGTGAAACATTTCCCAGCCGACGTCGGCGATGCTGGCCTCGCCGTCGGCGATGCGGCCGGCGTTGATGTCCATCAGGTCGTGCCAGCGCCTGGCCAGGTCGCTGCGGGTGGCGACCTTGATCACCGGGCACTCGGCCAGGCCGTAGGGCGTGCCGCGGCCGGTGGTGAAGACATGCAAATTCATGCCGGCGGCGAGCTGCAGCGTGCCGCAGATGAAGTCGCTGGCCGGTGTGGCGGCGTAGATCAGGCCCTTCTGGTTCAGCTTCTCGCCCGGAGCCAGCACACCGCTGATGGGCGCGCTGCCCGACTTGACGATGGAGCCCATGGCTTTTTCGACGATGTTGGACAGGCCACCCTTTTTGTTGCCGGGCGTGGTGTTGGCGCTGCGGTCGACCATTCCTTTGTGCAGGTAGGCGTCGTACCAGGCCATCTCGCGGATCATGGCCTGCGCGACTTCGGGCGTACTCGCGCGTGAAGTGAGCTGGGCTATGCCGTCCCGCACCTCGGTGGTTTCGGAAAACATCACGCTGGCGCCGGCGCGCACCAGCAGGTCGGTGCAAAAACCGACGGCCGGGTTGGCGGTGACGCCGGAAAACGCGTCGCTGCCGCCGCACTGCACACCGACCACCAGTTCGCTGGCGGGCACGGTTTCGCGCCGACGCGCGTCGAGTCTTTCCAGGTGCGGCACGGCGGCCTGCATGATGGAATCAATCATGGACATGAAGCCGACGTGGTTCTCGGACTGCAGGCAGACCACGTCGAGTGGCGGCTCCACCTGCACTTCGCCGCCGGAGGGCACATCGCGCCTGTCGAGGATCGGAATCGAGCCCGGCGGCAGCAGGCGCTCGGGCTGCAGCTTCTCGCAGCCCAGGCTGACCACCATCACCTCGCCGCCGAAGTTGGGGTTCAGGCTGATGTTGCGCAGCGTGCGTATCGGGATGATGGCGTCGGGCGCGTCGATCGCGACGCCGCAGCCGTAGCTGTGCTCGAGGCCCACCACGTCGTCCACGTTGGGAAACTTCGGCAGCAGCTCGGCCTTGATGCGCTTGACCGCAAAGTCCACCACGCCGGCCACACACTGCACGGTGGTGGTGATGGCCAGGATGTTGCGTGTGCCGACCGAGCCGTCGGCATTGCGGTAGCCCTCGAAGGTGTAACCCTGCAGCGGGCCCTGCGCGGGCGGCTTGACGGTGGCGATGGGCAGGCCGTCGAGACCGCGCGCGGCCGGCATCTCGAGCAGGCGCTCGTGCACCCAGCTTCCCGCGGGAATGTCTTTCAGCGCATAACCGATGGGCACGTTGTAACGCAGCACCGCCGCGCCCCGGGGCAGGTCGACCAGCGCAACCTTGTGGCCTTGCGGAATGCGATCGACCAGCACCAGGCCGCCCGGCAGCACGGCGCCCGGCGGCAGGCCGCCGTCATTGGCGATGATGGCCACATTGTCCGCATCATGCATGCGGATGGAGATGGGCTGGCGCGTGTCGGTACTCATGAGAAGTCGACGATTTCGACCCAGTTCGGGTTTTTGCCGGCGGGCTGGCTCTTGCCCGGACCCGGCAGGCCGGTGGCACCGTCGATCGGATGCAACGAGACGGCGTGCGAGTCCTGGCCGGCAGCGACCAGAAAGCGGCCGCTCGAATCGATGGCAAAACTGCGCGGCGTTTTTTCGGTGGGCGTCTGGCCCACGACCTGCAGCAGGCCGGTGGTGGCATCGACCTTGAAGGTGGTCAGCGTGCTCGACGTGCGCTCGGAACCATAAAGGAAACGTCCATCGGGCGAGATCTGCAGGTCGGCCGCCCAGACCTTGCCGGCAAAGCCCGGCGGCACCACCGTGCTGCGCTGGAGGTGGCGCATGGCACCTTTGGCAGCGTCGTAGGCGAACACATCGACACCGCCGTCGAGTTCGTTGATCAGGTAAACGTGTTTCTGCGCCCTGTCCCACAGGAAATGGCGCGGGCCGGTTTTGGCGGGCGAGACATTGACCAGCGGCGGCTCGTTGGCAGTCAGCGTTCCGCTGGCCGCCTCGAAGCGCCAGCTCGACAGGTTGTCGCCGCCCAGACTGGTGGCAAACACATAACGGCCGGACGCATCGGCATGGATGGCATGCGCATTCGGTGCCGTGCGTACCAGTTGCTGCACCGCGCCCACCAGGCCGTCGTTGCCGACGCTGTTGACGGTGATCTTGTTGCCGCCGTAGGAAGCCGCGAACAGCCACTGGCCGGACGGGTCCAGGTCGATGTTGGCCATGCTGTCGGCCAGCGCGGCCTCGCCCAGTTTGTTGAGCCCGCCGGTGGCGCCGTCGATGGCGAAAGTGAGCACGCGAAACGGCTGCGAGCGGCTCGCCACGTAGAGTAATTTTTTGTCACGGTTCACCACCATGGGCATGGCCACGCCGCCCACCGGCACCGTGGCCACCGGCGTGAGCCGGCCCGCCGCGCGGTCCAGCTGCAGCACCGAGATATCCTGGCTGTCGGCGTTGGAGACGTAGACCCAGGTGGCCTGGCTGGCCGCGCCGGACGCTGCCATCACGACCGCCCTCCCAAGCAGGCCCGGCGACTCTGGCAACAGACAGCGGTGCGCTTCATTTTCATGGCCGGTTCACTTGAGCAGCAGGTTGGGCAGCCACAGCGACAGCGCCGGCACATAGGTCACCAGGAACAGCACAAACAGCAAGGCGCCAAAGAAGGGATACAGCGCCTTGACGACTTTTTCGATGGGAAGCTTGGCCACCGCCGCGCCGACAAACAGCACACCCCCGACGGGTGGCGTGATCAGGCCCATGCCGAGATTGACCATCATGATCATGCCGAAATGCACCGGGTCCACGCCGAGTTGCGTCACCACCGGCAACAGGATGGGCGTCATGATCAGGATCAGCGGCGCCATGTCCATCAGCGTGCCCAGGATCAGCAGCAGCACATTGATCATCATCAGCACCACGATCTTGTCATTCGAGACACTGGTGAACATGCCGGTGATCTGCTGCGGGATCTGCATCAGCGTCATGATGTAGCCGAAGCTCGCAGCAAACGCGATCAGGATCATCACGATGGACAGGGTCTTGACCGTGCGGTGCACCAGCTTGGGCAGCTCGCGCCATTTGTAGTCGCGGTAAATGCACATGGTCACGAAGAAAGCCCAGATCACGGCGATGGCCGCCGACTCGGTGGCCGTGAAGATGCCCGACAGGATGCCGCCCAGGATGATGACCATGGTCATCAGGCCCCACAAGGCATCGACGCAGATCTTCAGCGCCTCACGCATCGGGATGACGCGGCCCTTGGGAAAGTTGCGTTTTTTTGCGATGAACAGGCACATGACGGCCAGCGTCAGGCCCAGCAGCAGCCCGGGTAACACGCCCGCGAGGAACAGCGCCGCGATCGACACGCCACCGCCGGCAGCCAGTGAATAGATCACCGCGTTGTGGCTGGGCGGAATCAGGATGGCCTGCACCGAACCGCTGACCGTGACGGCCGTGGCGAAGTCGCGCGGGTAGCCTTTTTTCTCCATCTCGGGGATCAGCACCGAACCGATGGAGGCGGTGTCGGCCATGGACGAGCCCGAAATCGCGCCGAAGAAGGTGGAAGCCAGGATGTTGACCAGCGACAGGCCGCCGCGCACAAACCCCACCAGCACGCTGGCAAACGCCACCAGCCGCCGTGACATGCCACCCTCGGCCATGATGGCGCCGGCCAGCACGAAGAAGGGAATCGCCAGCAGCGAGAACTTGTTGACGCCGCTGGAAATGGCGATCATCACCGCGTCCAGCGGGATGTCTATCCACCAGGCGCCGATCAGCGCGGAAAGTCCCAGCGCATAAGCCACCGGCAGGCCGAGAATCATGAGCAGGAGAAAGGACCCCAGCAGAACAAACGCATCCATCAGAGGGCCTCGCCTTCAATTTTTTCGTGGTCGTAGGTGACGACTTCACGGCCGCCCTGGTGGCCCAGCGCCATGCGCTCAAGCACAAAGATGAGGGTGATCACGCCGCCTATCGGCAGCGGAAGATAGGTGGCGCCCACCGGCATCCAGGGAATTTCGCCGATGTTCTGGCCCCAGGTCTGCATGCAGAGCTTGGCGCCGTAATAAGCCATGAAGACGGACACCACGGCCATCAGGATGTCCATGACCCAGGCCACCCCGCTGCGCAATCCCGCGGGCATGCGGTCGGTGACCATGGCCACGCAGATATGCGCGTTGGCCCGGTAACCGGCAGCGGCGCCGAAGAAGGTGAAGATCACCATCAGCAGGATCGAAATCGGCTCGGGCCACTGCGAACCGGTGCCCAGCACGTAACGCGTGAAGATGCCCCAGGGAATGATCAGGGACATGACGAAGATCGACAGGCCGGAGATCCAGATGCACGCGAGGTACAGCCAGTCGTTGAAGCGCAGGGTGTGGTGTTTCATGAGGGTTCCGCGATACGGCAGGACGGCCCGTGCGCGCTGGTGCAGCGCGCACGGGCCCGGGAGCGATGTTTACTTGGTCGCGTCGATTCGCTTCATCAGGTCGGCAAACTTCACGCCGTACTTGGCGCGCACGGGTGCCGTGGCGTCAAAAAACAGCTTCTGGTCCACCGGCACGAACTCGACACCGGCGGCCTTGAGCTTGGCCGAATAGTCTTCCACGCTCTTGTCCCACAACACGCGCTGGTCCATCTGGGCTTCGCGGCCCAGTTTCTTGACGAGCGCTTGGTCGGCCGGTGTCAGCTTGTCCCAGGCCACCTTGGACATCACCAGCAGTTCGGGAATGATCAGGTGGTTGGTCTGCGCGTAATACTTGGCGCCGGCGGAGTAGTGGTTGGAGGTGAACATGCTGGGCGGGTTGTTTTCCGCACCGTCGATCACGCCGGTCTGCAGCGCGCTGAACACTTCACCGTAGGCCATGGAAATGCCGTTGCCGCCCATCGCGTTCATGGTGTCGACAAACAGCGGGTTGCCCATCATGCGGACCTTCACGCCCTTGAGGTCGGCCGGGGATTTGACCAGCTTCTTGGTGTACAGGCTGCGCGCGCCGCCGTCCATCCAGCCCAGGGCTACCAGGCGGGCCGGGCTGGCCGTGACCTTGGCCAGCAGTTCGTCGCCGATCGGGCCGTCAATGACCTTGCGCATGTGCGCGATGTCGCGGAACACGAAGGGCATGTTGAACACGTCGACATCCGGCACGATGGGGCCGATCACGCCCAGCGAGATGCGGTTGATCTGCAGCGCGCCGATCTGGGTCTGCTCGACGGTTTCCTTTTCCTGGCCGAGCACGGCGCCGGGGAACATCTGCATCTTGATGCGGCCATTGGTCTGGGCTTCGAGCTTCTTGCCCATGGCCTCGACGGCGACCACCGTCGGGTAACCCGCCGGGTGGGTGTCGGAGGCCTTGAGCACCATTTGCGCCTGTGCGGCCAGGGGCAAGGTGAAAACGAAGGAAGCCAGCGCGGCGGCGGCAATCAGGTGGCGGCGGAAAGTCATGGTTTGTCTCCTTGTTGGACGGTTTTAAAAACTACTGACAGAAACGAGAAACGAAAAAGCGGTTGCACACAGGCCCCTCACCTCAACCGGCAAAGGGGCCGGCCTTGACGAAACCGCCGCCCTGGAACTGCACGGCGGGATCGCTGAGGTCGGGTGCGGGCGTGCGCGCGTAGACGGCGTCGCGAAAGATGTCCGAGCTGTCCTTCGCAACGAAGCCGATGTGGCGGGCGCGGCGGTTGTCCCACCAAGTCACGGCGTTGTCGGACATGCCGAACACGATGCTGTGGCCGAGGACCGGGGTCGTCAGGCAGGCGGTGATCAGCCGGTGCAGGTCGTCGAAGCTCAGCCAGGTGGCCAGCATGCGGCGGTCTTTCGGCTCGGGGAAGGAGGAGCCGATGCGCACGCAGGCGGTCTCGATGCCGTAACGGTCGAAATAAAAACGCGAGAGGTCTTCGCCAAAAGCCTTGCTCAGGCCGTACATGCCGTCGGGCCGCGCCGGCGCATCGGCATCGATGGTTTCGCTCTGGCGGTAAAAGCCGGTGACGTGGTTGGAACTGGCAAACACCACACGTTTGACGCCGTGTTTGCGGGCCGCCTCATACAGGTTGTAGACGCCGAGGATGTTGGCCTGCAGGATGGGACCGAAGGGGCCTTCCACCGACACGCCACCCAGATGCACGATGGCGTCCACGCCCTGCACCATCGCGTCCACCGCGGCGGCGTCGGCCAGGTCGGCCAGCAGGATTTCCTCGTTGCGGCCGGCCTCGCCCAGAGCCACCCGGTCCGACAGGCGCAGGATGCTGCAGTTGGCCTTGAGGCGCTCGCGCAGGGCCTGGCCCAGGCCGCCGGCAGCACCGGTCAGCAGCAGTTTTTCGTGAACCTTGATTGTCATAGTTGTCTTTTGGGGGAAGCTGTTGGCTGCAAGCGCTGGACATTTCCGCCAAGGCTGCTACAGTCACTTGAATCGATCAACACATCAGTCATATGTTGTCTGATGACACGGAATTCTAGTGACGCTCTTTTAACTGTCAAGCGCTTTCTGCGGTCATCAAGGCAAACCCCTACTACCAGCCCACCCGATGGAATCGAACCTGCTGCCTCCCCTGTCCGACGAAGCCCCGCGCATGCGCCGACCGCGCGGGCTGGTGACTGAAATCGTCGAAAGCCTGGCCGCCAGCATCCGCGACGGTCAGCTCAAGCCGGGCGACAAGCTGCCCACCGAAGCCGAAATCATGGCCCGTTTCGACGTGAGCCGCACGGTGGTGCGGGAGTCGATTTCCAAGTTGCAGGCTTCCGGCCTGGTCGAAACCCGGCACGGCATCGGCACCTTCGTGATCCCCAACCGGGACGCGGGCAACTTCAAGATTGCCGCTGCCGACTTCGCCACGGTCAACGACGTGATCTCGGTGCTGGAGCTGCGCATCAGCCTCGAAACCGAGGCGGCAGGCCTGGCCGCCCAGAGGAGAAGCACGGCCAACCTGGAAGCCATGGCCACTGCGCTGCGGGCCTTCCAGGACTCCATCCATGCCGACTCCGACGCGGTGCCGCCGGACTTCCAGTTCCATATGGAAGTGGCACGCGCCACAGGCAACCGCCACTTCGAAGACCTGATGACCTACCTGGGCACCATGATCATCCCGCGCACGCGGGTGAACACGCCGCAAAGCGCCCCGGAAGGCCGGCTGGTCTACCTGCAGCGCGTCAACGGCGAGCACGAGAACATCTATAACGCCATCCGCAGCCAGGACCCCGAAGCAGCCCGGGCAGCCATGCGCACCCACCTGTCCAACAGCCGCGAACGGCTGCGCAAAGGCCAGACCCTGGATACCTCACCGGGCGCCTGAAGCCCGAAGCTGCGTATTTTGCAGCCGGCGATGAGGGAAATCCCCGATGGGTCGGGCCAGGTCAAGTTGTACGATGACTGATCTATTCACCCATTTCCCCCGCCTTATCCCGCACGCTTTGTCGTCCCTGCCAGGGCCGGCGCTGCCTTCCCTCAAACCAGGAGACACCATGAAACGCCGCTCATTGATCCACGCTGCCGCTGCCCTCGCCCTGCCCTTGGTGCTGGGCACGGCTGCCCTGCCCGCCTGGGCCCAGGACAAATACCCGTCCAAAAACATTACTTACCTGGTGCCTTTCCCGGCGGGTGGCACGACCGACATCCTGGCCCGCCTGATTTCGCAAAAACTCAGCGCTGCGCTGGGCACCAACATCGTCATCGAGAACAAGGGTGGCGCCGGCGGCAGTGTCGGCTCGGAACAGGGCTCGCGTGCACCGGCCGACGGCTACACCCTGGTGGGCGGCACCATCAGTTCACATGCCATCAACGTCAGCCTCTATCCCAAACTCGGGTATGACCCGGTCAAGTCCTTCACACCCATCGTGCTGATCGGCTCCAACCCGGTGATCCTGGTGGTCGGCGAAAAAAGCCCGTACAAGACATTGCAGGACGTGCTGGCTGCAGCCAAGGCCAAACCCAAGACGATTTCGTCGGCCTCGGCAGGCAGCGGCACCTCGCAACACATGGCGCTGGAGATGCTGGGCTTCAAATCGGGCACGCAGTTCATCCACGTGCCGTACAAGGGCAGTGGCCCGGCCATCACCGACGTGATCAGCGGCCAGGTCGACATGATGTTCGACACCTCGGTGGTGGCGGCCCAGCACATCAACAGCGGCAAGCTGCGCGCGCTGGCCGTGAGTTCGTCCAAACGCCTGGAAGCCTTCCCGAACGTGCCCACCGTGGCCGAGTCCGGCGTGCCCGGTTTCGAAGTGACGTCCTGGCAAGGCCTGTTCGTGCCGGCCGGCACACCCAAACCCATCGTCGACAAGCTGCATGAAGAGGTCATGAAAATCCTGCAGACCGCCGAGTTCCAGGATCGCCTGAAGGGCCTGGGCATGCAGGGCTCGACCATGACACCGGCCCAGGTGACCGAGTTCCAGAAAAACGAAGTCGAGAAATGGGCGCAGGTCATCAAGGCCGCCGGCATCAAGCTTGACTGAGGTGGCGCGCGGGGCGATGCGCCTGGCGGTGGTGGGTGCGGGGCAGGCTTGGGCGCCGCACCTGCAGAGCATTCGGGACCTGGCGGGTGAGGTCACGCTGGCACGCGTGGTGGCACGCAGTGCCGGCAAACTCGCGGCCCTGAACCTGCCCGCAGACACAATCACCAGCACCCGGCTGGAAGACATCCTCGAGGACGCGAGCATTGAAGCGGCCCTGGTGCTCACGCCGCCCAACACGCATGGGGAGATCGTGGAGCGGCTGGCGCGCGCCGGCAAACATGTGCTGGTCGAAAAGCCGCTGGACGTGAGCCTGGCGAAAGCGCAGCAGATGGTCAACGTCTGCGAGCAAAACGGCGTGAAACTCGCGGTGATGCTGCAGCACCGCATGCGCGACGCCTCGCTGGCGCTGGCCCGGCTGATCAGGGAAGGCGCTTTCGGGCAACTGCTCAGCGCCTCGGCCAGCATCCGCTGGTGGCGGCCGCAAACTTATTACGACGAGCCCGGCCGCGGCACACTGGCGCGCGACGGCGGCGGCGTGCTCATGACCCAGGCCATCCACACCCTGGACCTGATGCTGAGCCTGACCGGCATGCCCGACCGGGTGATGGCCATGGCCGGCACCAGCGCGGTCCACCGCATGGAATGTGAAGACACGGTGGCGGCCGCGCTGCACTATCCCAACGGCGCGATCGGCAACATCGATGCAAGCACAGCGGCCTGGCCTGGCTTTCCGGAACGTATCGCGCTGAACTTCACGGGGGGCAGCGCCACCCTGGAAGCCGGCGAGCTGCGCGCCGAACTCACGGATGGGCGCCAGATCCAGGTCGGGGTCCGGCAGGCCACGGGATCAGGCGCCAACCCCATGGCCTTCGACCACGCATTTCACCGCGCACTGCTGCAGGATTTTGTCGCGGCGATCCGCAAGGGCACGGAGCCGTCGGTCACCGGCCGCTCGGCCCTGCAGGTGCAGCGGCTGATCAACGCGATCATGGCCTCGTCGGCCAGCGGCGCTGCGGTTTCACTGCCGGCTTAGGGAGTGACAGCGCCCTGCGTTATGCGGCGGCTTCCTGCCCCAGGCCGAGAAGCCGCATCGCATTGCCCTTGAGGATGCCGGGCATCACCTCGGGCTTGAAGCCGGCGTCCTCGAAGTCCTTCATCCAGCGCTCCGGCGTGATCAGCGGGTAGTCGCTGCCGAAAAGCACGCGGTCCTTGAGCAGGGTGTTGGCGTACTGCACCAGCTGTTTGGGAAAGTACTTGGGGCTCCAGCCCGACAGGTCGATCCAGACATTGGGCTTGTGCGTGGCGACGCTGAGCGCCTCGTCCTGCCACGGAAAGCTCGGGTGCGCCATGACGATCTGCATGTCGGGGAAATCGATGGCCACATCGTCGAGGTGCATCGGGTTGCTGAATTCCAGCCGCAAGCCGCCGCCGCAACGCATGCCGCTGCCGATGCCGCTGTGCCCGGTGTGGAAAATCGCCGGCAGCTTGTGCTCATTGATGACCTCGTAAATCGGCCAGGCCATCTTGTCGTAGGGGTGAAAGCCCTGCACCGTCGGGTGGAACTTGAAACCCTTGACGCCGTGGTCCTTGATCAGCCGCTCGGCCTCACGCGCACCCATCTTTCCCTTGTGCGGGTCGATGCTCGCGAAACACATCATCATGTCGCTGTTCTTTTGCGCGGCCTCGGCGATCTCCTCGTTCGGAATGCGGCGCCGGCCCAGCTTGGATTCGCTGTCCACGGTGAACATGACCAGCCCGATCTTGCGCTCGCGGTAGTAGGCGATGGTTTCCTCGATCGTGGGCCGGCGGCTGTTCTTGAAGTACTTGTCGGCCGCGCGGTCGTATTCCTCGCCGTAGTTGTCGAAGGGGTTCCAGCAACTGACCTCGGCGTGGGTGTGGATGTCGATGGCGATGAGGTTTTTGTAGTCCATGTCTTTGTCTCCTGTCTTGGCCCGACCCGAGCCCATGCGGGTTAACACTGAGGAATCAGGCTGAAAATCGATTGAATTGGTTATTGTTTATAACAATAATCGATGCAACTTGCAAACCTTTCCATGAACGCACACACACCTTCTACCGACCTTCAGCTTGAGCTTCGCGGCGAACAGCAGGAAATTGCCGTTATCCGCCTGGCCCGCCCATCCAAGCGCAATGCCCTCAATGATGGACTCATCCTGGCATTGCGCAACATGTTCGAAACCCTGCCCGCCACGGTGCGCGCCGCGGTGATCCATGGCGAGGGCGCACACTTCTGCGCCGGCCTGGATCTCGGCGAGCTGCAGGACCGCGATGCCGGACAGGGCTTGATGCATTCACGCATGTGGCACGCCGCGCTCGAATGTGTGCAGCATGGCCCGGTGCCGGTGATTGCGGCGCTGCACGGCGCGGTGGTCGGCGGCGGCTTGGAGCTGGCCAGCGCCTGCCACATCCGGGTTGCCGATGACTCGGCCTTTTATGCGCTGCCGGAAGGCTCGCGCGGCATTTTTGTGGGCGGCGGCGGTTCGGTGCGCATTCCGAAACTCATCGGCGTGGCGCGCATGACCGACATGATGCTGACCGGCCGCGTCTACAACGCGCAGGACGGTGAACGCGCCGGTTTTGCCCAGTACCTGGTTCCCGAAGGCCAGGCCTTCGACAAGGCGATGGAACTCGCCCTGCGGGTGGCGCAGAACGCACCGCTGACCAACTACGCGCTGATGCATGCCTTGCCGCGCATCGCCGAGCAGCCTGCCGACCAGGGCTTCTTCACCGAGTCGCTGATGGCGGCGATCGTGCAGAACGCGCCCGAAGCAAAAGAACGCGTCAAGGCCTTCCTCGAGGGCAAGGCCAACAAGGTCAGCAAAGACTGAGCCCCCAGATCCAGATCGGCACAGAGACAACATGAGCGAGACCACCCTTTCCTCCCCTGCCCGCTACCGGCCCCTGGTCTTCGGCGTCACGCGCGTCGAGTTGCGCGGCGACGACGGCGGCACGCAATACCTCAAGGCCGACCAGCCGCTGGGCGACTACGCCGCACGCATGACCGACCGCCTGCTGCACTGGGCGCAGGTCGCGCCGGAGCGGACCTTCATGGCGCGGCGCATCAAACATGCAGATGGCAGTTCCGGCGACTGGCGCCACATCAGCTACGCCGAGGCGCTGGCCAGCGCGCGCAGCATCGGCCAGGCCCTGCTGGACCGCGGCCTGAATGCCGAACGCCCGGTCGCCATCCTTAGCGAAAACGACCTGGAGCACGCGCTGATGGCGCTGGGCTGCATGTACGTGGGCATACCTTTCTGCCCGGTGTCGCCGGCTTACTCCACCGTGAGCCAGGACTACGACAAGCTGCGCCATGTGCTGGACACGCTGACGCCCGGGCTGGTGTTTGCCAGCGACGCCGGCCGCTACGGCAAGGCGATTGCCGCCACGGTCGGCCCGGACGTCGAGGTTGCTATCAATTCAGTAGCTGCTCACGCTCAGCTGGAAAGGGCTGTGACCACTTTTGATCAACTGGTGGCGACAAAAGCCACGGCCGCCGTGGATGCCGCCATGCAGGCCACCGGCCCGGACACCATCGTCAAGTTTTTGTTCACCTCGGGCTCGACCAAGCTGCCCAAGGCCGTCATCAACACCCAGCGCATGTGGTGCGCCAACCAGCAGCAGATGCGCCAGTCCATGCCGGTGCTGGCCCAGCAGCCGCTGGTGCTGATCGACTGGCTGCCGTGGAACCACACCTTCGGCGGCAACCACAACGTCGGCATGACCATCTACAACGGGGGCACGCTGTACATCGACGACGGCAAACCGACACCGGCGCTGATGGCCGAAACCCTGCGCAACCTGCGCGAAATCGCGCCCACCGTGTATTTCAACGTGCCGACCGGCTTCGAGGCGATCGCCCATGCGATGAAAACCGACGACGCCCTGCGCAAGAACCTGCTGTCCCGCGTGCAGATGTTTTTCTACGCCGGTGCGGCGCTGGCCCAGCCGGTCTGGGACAGCCTGCACCAGACCCAGGAGGCCGAGGTCGGCGAACGCATCGTGATGGGCACCGGCCTGGGCATGACCGAGTCCGGGCCGTTTGGCATCTTCGTGACCAGCCCCGACGTGCGCGCCGGCGACCTCGGTGTGCCGACACCGGGCCTGGAGCTCAAGCTGGTGCCGGTGGACGGCAAGATCGAGGTGCGTTACCGTGGCCCCAACATCACGCCCGGCTACTGGCGCGCGCCCGAGGCGACGCAGGAGTCGCTGGACGACGAGGGATTTTTCTGTACCGGCGACGCCGTTGCCTGGATCGACAAAAACAATGTCCACAAGGGCCTGAAGTTCGACGGCCGGATTGCCGAAGATTTCAAGCTGGGCACCGGCACCTTTGTCAGCGTCGGGCCGCTGCGCGCCAAAATCATCGCCGCCGGCGCGCCCTATGTGCAGGATGCGGTGCTCACCGGCATCAACCTCAAGGAAGTCGGCGCGCTGATTTTCACGACGGCTGCCTGCCGCACCCTCAGTGGACTCGGCCCCGAAGCCAGCCTGAAAGAGGTGCTGGAAAGCGCCCCGGTGCAGGCGCGCTTCCAGAAGCTGCTGGACGACCTGGCCAGCACAGCCACCGGGAGCGCCAGCCGCATCGCGCGCGCGCACCTGATGAGCGATCCGCCGTCCATCGACAAGGGTGAAGTCACCGACAAGGGCTCGATCAACCAGCGCGCCGTGCTCAAACACCGCGACGCCCTGGTCCAGGCGCTGCATGACGGCAGCCTGCCCTTCACCATCCAGCCGCAAAAGGACAAACAATGAACATCCAGGGACATGCCGCCATCGTGACCGGTGGCGCCTCCGGGCTCGGCGAAGCGACGGCGCGCGAGCTGGCGCGTCTCGGTGCGAAAGTCGCGTTGCTGGACGTCAACCTCGCGCTGGCGCAGCAGGTCGCCGCCGACATAGGCGCCGACCGCGCCATCGCCTGCGCCTGCGACATCACCAGCAGCGACAGCGTGGCCGCCGCCCTGGCGCAGGCCGCCGCCGCCCACGGCCCGGCGCGCATCCTGATGAACATTGCCGGCATCGGCAGCGCCAAACGCGTGGTGCAAAAAGATGGTTCAGCGGCGCCGCTGGAAGATTTCGCCCGCGTCATCACCATCAACCTGATCGGCAGCTACAACGTCAGCCGGCTGTTCGCGGCCGCCTGCGCCAAGCTGGCGCCGCTGGACGACGGCGAGCGCGGCGTGATGATGTTCACCGCCTCGGTGGCCGCCTTCGACGGCCAGGTCGGGCAACAAGCCTACAGCGCCTCCAAGGGCGGCCTGGTCGGCATGACCCTGCCGATGGCGCGCGACCTGGCGCAGCACGGCATCCGCGTCTGCACCTTGGCGCCCGGCCTGTTTGCCACGCCGCTGATGAAACAACTGCCCGAGCCGGTGCAGCAATCGCTGGCCGCCTCGATTCCTTTTCCGTCGCGCCTGGGAAAACCCGAGGAGTTTGCCCAGCTCGCCTGTCATATCGTGACCAACAGCCACCTCAACGGCGAAGTGATACGGCTGGACGGCGCCTTGCGCATGGCGCCGCGCTGAACCGGACTTTCCCGCTACCCTGCCCTTGCCCGTTTTTTTGTGTCGATTTTTACAACAGGAGACTTAGCATGACATTCACCAAATCCCTTCTCGCCATCGCACTGGCCGGCACCGCCGCCAGCGCCGCCCTGGCCGACATCAACATCGGCGTCAGCCTGCCGCTGACCGGCCCGACCTCGGCGCTGGGCATCCCGATCAAGAACGCGATCGCGCTGTGGCCCACCACCATTGCCGGCGAAAAGCTCAACGTCATCATCCTGGACGATGCCACCGACCCGACCAATGCCACCAAGAATGCCCGGCGCTTCGTGACCGACGACAAGGTCGACATCCTGATGGGCTCGGCCGCCACGCCGCCGGCCAATGCGGTGGCCGCCGTCGCCGCCGAGACCGGCACCATGCACATGACCTTTGCGCCCATCGACGTGTCCACCGGCAAGGCCCCCTGGTCGTACAACACGCCGCAATCCACGCTGGTGATGTCCCACGCCATCGTTGCCCACATGAAAAAAACCGGCGTCAAGACGGTCGGCTTTATCGGTTACGCCGATGCCTACGGCGAGCTGTTCCTGCGCGACATGAAGGTCAAGATGGCCGGCACCGACATCAAGTTCGTCTCGGAAGAACGTTTCGCCCGCACCGACACCAGCGTGACCGGCCAGGCCCTCAAGGTGACGGCCGGCGCCCCTGACGCGATCCTGGTGGTGGCCTCGGGCAGCGGCGCCGCCATGCCGCACAAGGCACTGATCGAGCGTGGCTACAAGGGCAAGATCTACCAGACGCACGGCGCAGCCTCGCGTGACCTGATGCGGGTCGGCGGCAAGGACGTCGAGGGCGCGTTTGTGGTCGCCGGCCCGGGCGTGGTGGCCGAGCAGCTGCCAGCCAACCACCCGAGCAAACAGGTCGCCATGGCCCACGTCACCGCCTGGGAAAAGCTCTACGGCGCCAACAGCCGCAACCCGTTTGCCGGCCACGCCTACGACGCCTCTGTGATCCTGCAGAAGATCATCCCGATTGCGCTGAAAACCGCCAAGCCCGGCACCAAGGAATTCCGCGGCGCGCTCAAGGCCGCGCTGGAAAATGCCGGGCCGATTCCGCTGTTCCACGGCACGGTCAACTACACCGCGACCAACCATGCCGGCTACACCGACGACACCGGCATCATCATGCAGATCGTCAATGGCGACTGGAAACTGCAGGCCAAATAAGCCGGCATTCCGACGCGTGCCCGGGCGGCGCGGCCACAGGCCGGCCCGCCCGGGCACCCGCGTCCCACGCGTTCCCTGAAGGTTTTTATGGATTTTTCAATTGCCAGCATCCTGCTGGTCGACGGACTGACCAATGGCGCGATCTACGCGCTGCTGGGCCTGGCCACCGTGCTGGTGTTCGCCGTGACACGGATCATTTTTATTCCCCAGGGCGAGTTCGTCACGTATGGCGCGCTCACGCTGGCGATTTTGCAGACCGGCAAGGTGCCAGGCACCATCTGGCTGCTGCTGATGCTGGCCGGGCTCGCGGCCGTGGCTGAAGCCTGGCACACCTGGAAACGCTACAAGCTGCCGGGCAAGGCCCTGCTGTCTGGTCTGAAGGTGCTGGTGGCCCCGGTGGTGGTGTCGCTGGTGACGCTGTGGGCCGCGCCCCAGCAGTTCTCATTGTTTGTGCAGGCCTTGTTGTCGGTCGGCATCGTCACCTGTTTCGGCCCGCTGGTGTACCGCCTGGCCTACCAGTCGCTGGCCGATGCCACGCCGCTGGTGCTGCTGATTGTGTCGGTCGGCGTGCATTTTGCGCTGACCGGCCTGGGCCTGCTGTTTTTCGGTGCCGAAGGTTTCCGCAACCCGCCGTTCTGGGATGCGCGTTTCAGCATGGGCGCGGTCAACCTGTCCGGACAGGCGGTGATCATCGGGCTGGCATCGCTGGCGCTGATCGTGATGTTGTGGCTGTTTTTTGAACGCACGCTGTACGGCAAGGCCTTGCGCGCCACCGCGGTGAACCGTCTGGGCGCACGGCTGATGGGCATCTCCTCGCAGACGGCCGGCCAGCTCACGCTGGCGATGGCGGCGCTGATCGGCGCGCTCTCGGGTTTGCTGATCGGACCGACCACCACGGTGTTTTACGACTCGGGCTTTTTGATCGGCCTGAAAGGTTTCGTCGCTGCCGTCATCGGCGGGCTGGCCAGTTACCCGGTGGCGGCCCTGGGCGCGCTGATGGTCGGCATCATCGAGGCCTTCGGCTCCTTCTGGGCCAGCGCCTTCAAGGAAGTCATTGTGTTCACACTGATCCTGCCCGTGTTGTTCTGGCGCTCGCTCAAGAGCGGCCATTCGGACGAGGACCACTGAGATGTACCTGAGAAAAATCGGGTGGCTGCTGATGCTGGCCGCCATTGTGCTGATCGCTGTGCTGCCGGTGCCCGAGTTCTGGATCACCCAGCTCAACTACATCGGCATCTCCAGCCTGGCCGTGCTGGGCCTGGTGCTGCTGACCGGCATAGGCGGCCTGACCTCCTTCGGCCAGGCGGCCTTTGTCGGCATCGGCGCCTACACCACGGCCTACCTGACGGTGAACGCCGGGCTTTCGCCCTGGGTCACGCTGTTTGTGGGCCTGGGCCTGACCGCGGTCTGCGCCATCGTGCTGGGCTGGATCACGCTGCGCATGTCGGGCCACTACCTGCCGCTGGCGACGCTGGCCTGGGGCCTGTCGCTGTACTACACCATGGGCAACCTGCAGGCGCTGGGCAAATACGACGGCATCCTCGGCGTGTCGGGGCTGTCGGTGTTCGGCTGGGAGCTGGGCCAGGGCCGGGTGTTTTTCCTGCTGACCTGGGCGCTGGTGCTGCTGGCGGCGCTGGCCATGCTGCGCCTGCTGGATTCGCGTGTGGGCCGGGCCATACGCTCGCTCAAGACCGGTTCGCAAATGGCCGAATCCATGGGCATAGACACCTTGCGCTTCAAGATCGGCATCTTCCTGATCGCCGCGCTGCTGGCCAGTCTGTCGGGCTGGCTGTACGCGCATTTCCAGCGCTCGGTCAACCCCTCGCCTTTCAGCGTGCACATCGGCATCGAGTACCTGTTCATGGCAGTGCTGGGCGGCGCCGGTCATGTCTGGGGCGCCATCACCGGCGCCCTGGTGACCAAGCTGCTGGCCGACCAGTTGCAGGTGCTGCTGCCGGCGCTGATAGGCACCAGCGGCAGTTACGAGGTGATTGTGTTCGGCGTGCTGCTGGTGCTGGTACTCAAATACGCACCCAACGGCATCTGGGCCTTTGTCGACCGCCATCTTCCCAAGGCCGCACGCAAGGTCGACTGGCAAGCCGCCAGCAGCCTGCCGCACCGCGACAAGCCCGCCGCGGGTGAGGTGGTGCTGCAGGCCAGCAACATCCGCAAGGAATTCGGCGGATTGATCGCGGTGAACGACATCAACTTCAGCGTCGAGGCCGGGCAGATTGTCGGGCTGATCGGCCCCAATGGCGCCGGCAAGTCCACCACCTTCAACCTGATCACCGGCGTGTTGGCCCCCACCCGCGGGCAGGTGACCTTCCGCGGCGAAGACATCACCGCGCTGCCTTCGCGCGAGATTGCCAAGCGCGGCATCTCGCGCACCTTCCAGCACGTCAAGATGATTGCCGACATGACGGTGCTGGAAAACGTCGCGCTGGGCGCACACCTGCGCGGCGGCTGCGGCGCGGTGTCGGCCACGCTGGGTCTGGACCGCAAGGAAGAGCAAAGCCTGTTCCGCGAGGCCGAGATCCAGCTGCGCCGGGTCGGCATGGGCGATTCGCTGCACGAGCTGGCCGGCAACCTGGCCATGGGCCCGCAGCGCCTGCTCGAGATTGCCCGCGCGCTGTGCAACGACCCGGCCCTGCTGCTGCTCGACGAGCCCGCCGCCGGACTGCGCCACAAGGAAAAACAGGCCCTGGCCGACGTGTTGCGCCAATTGCGCGGCGAGGGCCTGAGCATTTTGCTGGTCGAACACGACATGGACCTGGTGATGCAGGTCACCGACCGCATCGTGGTGATGGAGTTCGGCACCCGCCTGATCGAGGGCACCCCCGCAGACATCCAGGCCAGCCCGCTGGTGCGCGCCGCTTACCTCGGCACCGAGCACTGAGAAAGTACCGCATGTCCACTCCCATTCTCAAGGTGCAGAACCTGCACGCAGGCTACGGCAAGGCCGAGGTGCTGCGCGGCATCAGCCTCGAAGCCGCGGCCGGCAGCATCATCACCGTGATCGGCCCGAATGGCGCCGGCAAATCCACCCTGCTCAATGCCCTGATGGGCGTGCTGCCCTCGACCGGCAGCATAGCTTACAACGGCCAGGCCATCGCCACACTGCCGCTGGAAGAACGTGTGATGCAGGGCGTGGCCCTGGTGCCCGAGCGGCGCGAACTGTTCGGCAGCATGTCGGTGGAAGACAACCTGGTGCTGGGCGCCTACCGCCAGGTGCGCCAGGCCAACAAGCAGTGGCGCAAGCAGATGGAGGTGGTCTTCGAGCTGTTCCCGCGCCTGAAAGAGCGCCGCACCCAGCTCGCCGGCACCCTGTCCGGCGGCGAACGGCAGATGCTGGCCGTGGGCCGGGCGCTGATGTCGCAGCCCCGGCTGCTGATGCTGGACGAACCCAGCCTGGGTCTGGCGCCGCTGATCGTCAAGGAAATTTTCCGCACCATCGACGCCCTGCGCAAGACCGGCGTGACCACCGTGCTGGTCGAGCAGAACGCCCGCGCCGCGCTGGAAACCGCCGACTACGCCTATGTGCTCGAAATGGGCGAAATCGCCTTCGAGGGCCCCGCTTCCGAACTGGCGCACGACCCGCGTGTGATCGGCACCTACCTCGGGGCCGCGGCGGCTGACCGCCCCAACTGACCAAGGAGCACGCATGCCATCCACACGCCCCCACCTGTCCACGGTCGCCCTGCTGGCCGGCTGTCTGATGGTGCTGGCCGGCTGCAGCAGCACGCCCAGCGCGCCGGTACGGCAAGCCGCCGTCGGCGCCCCCGCCGTCCTGGCCTGCGACAGGCTCGCCGCCAGCTTCAGTTTCGCCAACACGCGCATCGTGTCGGCCCAGGGAGTGGATGCCGGGCAAGTCAGGCTGCCCGGCATCGCGCAAGCCATGCCGGCGCATTGCGTGGTCAAGGGCCTGATGCATGAACGCACCGGCCCCATCGACGGCAAACCTTATGCCATCGGCTTCGAAATGCGCCTGCCCACAGCCTGGAACGGCCGCTTCTTCTACCAGGCCAACGGCGGCCTCGACGGCTTCCAGACGCCGGCGTATGGCGACATCCTGGGCGGCGGCCAGGCCAGCAACGGCCTGCTCAAGGGCTTTGCCGTGCTGAGCTCGGATGCAGGCCACGCCTTCGACCGCAGCTCGCCCATAGGCGGCGCGACCTTCGGCCTGGACCCGCAGGCAAGGCTCGACTACGGCTACAACGCCGTGGCGCAAATCACGCCCATGGGCAAGGCCCTGATCAGGACCTACTACGGCAAGCGGCCCGACACGTCCTACCTGGTCGGCAGTTCGAACGGCGGCCGCCACGGCTTTGTCGCCGCGTCGCGCCTGCCCCAGGCCTATGACGGCATTCTTGTCAGCACGCCCGGCTACCGCCTGCCGCTGGCTGCGGTGGCCCAGGTCTGGGGTGCCCAGCAGTTCGCGACCATCGCGCGACCCAACCCGGCGACCGGCAGGCCGGACCTGCGCAGCGCCTTTTCGCCGGCCGAGATGGCGCTGGTTTCGCGCAGCATCCTGGCACGTTGCGATGCGCTCGATGGCCTCGCCGACGGCATGGTCGCCGACCTGCAGGCTTGCCAGACCGCGTTTCGCGTGGACCGCGACATCCCCGTTTGCAGCGCAGGAGCCGCCACCGGCACCTGCCTCAGCGCGGCACAGAAGGATGTGCTGGCCAGGGTGTTGGCCGGACCGAAAGACAGCAGCGGCGCCGCGGTGTATGCCGGCCTGCCGGCCGACCCGGGCATCGCGGGCAATGACTGGGCGGCCTGGAAATTCGTCAACAGCGTGGGTCCGCGCGACGCGATTGCGCTGGGTTTTGTGTTTGTCACGCCGCCGGCCTCGCCCGCCGTGCTGACGGGCCAGGGCAACACCCTGATCGACTACGCGCTGGGTTTCAGCCTGGACACCGACCTGCCCAAACTTTCAGCCACCAGCGGTCCCTACCGCGAGTCGGCCATGGATTTCATGACACCGCCCGACACCCGCTTCGGACCGTTCGTGGCCAACGGCGGCAAGATGATTGTTTTCCACGGCACGGCCGACCCGGTGTTCTCTGCGCTGGACACCATCGCCTGGCACCAGCGTTTTCGCAGTGCACACGGCGCGGCCGCCGACCAGCATGCCCGGCTCTTCCTGGTGCCGGGCATGAACCACAGCCGTGGCGGCCCGGCCACCGACCAGATGGACATGGTCGATGCGCTGGTCGCCTGGGTCGAGCGCGGCCAGGCGCCCAACGCGGTGGTGGCACGGGCGCGCGGCCCCGGCAGCGCCGTGCCCAATCCCGAAGTCCCCCCCAGCTGGAGCCCGACCCGCAGCCGTTTGCTGTGCCCTCACCCGCAGGTGGCGCGCTACCAGGGCGGCGACATCGAGACCGCCGCCAGCTTCCGCTGCCAATGACAGGCCACGCCAGCCCATGACAGAACAACTGCCTCCCGCCGTCGACACCGTCGACACGTCTTATCTGGAAGGCCTGGTCGGCTACAACGCCAGCCGCGCCGCCATCACGGTGATCGAGCTGTTCCTGCAGCGCATGGCGGTTTACGGCATGCGGCAGGTCGATTTTTCGGTGATGTCGCTGATCACACACAACCCCGGCATCACCTCGCGCCAGCTCTGTGCCGCCCTGAGTATCCAGCCGCCCAACCTGGTGGCCATGATCAATGCGCTGGAGCGGCGTGAGCTGATCGCCCGCAAGCCGCATCCGCGGGATGGCCGGGCCGTCGGCCTGCACCCCACGCCGTCCGGCCAGAAGCTCATGGTGGATGCGGAACGCACGGCCCAGGAACTCGAGCTGGACGCGACCGCCCGCCTGAGTGCCGCGGAGCGCAAAAACCTGATCCGTTTGCTGCAAAAAGTTTATTTGTAGGCACCCCGGGGACCGTGTGCCGCCGCTCCCGCCTTGGGCGCCCGAGGGGGCCAACAGCCTGGCGGCCTACCCGATCCTGTGCCACTTTTCAAGCCTTTTTGGCTGGGAGGCTACACCCTGCGGGCGCGGGTAGCTATAAAACTAGTAGCAGTGCTGAATTTCCGCTATATTCCGGTTCAAGCGCGTGCTTACCGATTAACTGTGACAAAAACGTGACCAGGAGATGTCCCCCATGAGTGCCAAAGAAAATGCTGCAGTCGGCCAGCTGTTTGAACTGCTTGAAGCGCGTTACGCCTTGCGCGTCTTGTGGGCGCTCAGGGATGGCCACCCGCAGACTTTCAGGCTGCTCCAGGACAGCATTGGCAGCATCACGCCGAACACCCTGAACACCCGCATCAAGGAACTGCGCGCCGCCGGCCTGATGGGTCACGGTGCCGAGGGTTACACGGTCACGCCCATGGGTGTGGACCTGCTCAAACGCCTCAACGACATGCAGGCCTTCGCGGCCAAGTGGGCCACCAGCCAGGTCAAGTCGGCCGGCACCGTGAAGAAAAAATAAGCCCCCGCGGCGCCCCGACAGACAGGCCTTGCGCCTGTCTTTTCATTTGCGGCCGGCCCGCCGGACGGGCTGGCTTTGCAGATAAAATCCTGCTCCAGCCCTCTGGCCGCCTGCGCAGGCAGCTCCTGATTTCATAGCAGGCCGCGAGCCCCGGTGCGGCGCCCCGAAAGCGCGCAACATTCTGTGCCAGGGTGCAATCCCCTGTCCTTGAAAAGGGATTGGCTGCCCTCAGCTAACCCACTTGTCCTTCTGAAAACTGCCATCCGACCATGTCCGACAACACCCAACCCGAACAAAATCAAGACCTGACCGGCGATCCCAGCCCGGAAGAACGGGAAGCCGCCCAGGCCGCCAACGAGGCCGATGCACTGAGCGCCGCCCAGGCTGAACTGGCCGTGCTGCAGGCCAAAAACAGCGAGCTGGCCGACAGCTACCTGCGCGCAAAGGCCGAGGCTGAAAACGCCCGCCGCCGCGCCGACGAAGAAGTCGCCAAGGCGCGCAAGTTTGCCGTTGAGGGTTTTGCTGAAAACCTGCTGCCGGTGATTGACAGCCTGGAAGCCGGCCTGCAGCAGCCGGACGCCACGGCCGCCCAGATCCGCGAAGGCACCGAAGCCACGCTCAAACAGCTCCGGAGCGCGCTGGAGCGCAACAAGGTGGTGGAGATCAACCCCGCCGCCAGCGCGAAGTTCGATCCGCACCAGCACCAGGCCATCAGCATGGTGCCGGCCGAGCAGGAAGCCAACACGGTGGTGGGCGTGCTGCAAAAAGGCTACCTGATCGCCGACCGCGTGTTGCGGCCCGCGCTGGTCACGGTGGCGGCCCCGAAATAAATGCATCGATTTGTCATGGCGCACTTGAAACACGAAAAGTTATCCACAAGTCATCAACATGGTCCCCGGACCTGCGGCTGAAACCCTCGGCCAACCGTATTCCACACAGTCAACCAAGAAAATCTAGGAGTTAATCATGGGCAGAATCATCGGCATCGATCTGGGCACCACCAACAGTTGCGTCGCAGTGATGGAGGGCAACGTCCCCCGCGTCATCGAAAACTCGGAAGGCGCGCGCACCACCCCCTCGGTCGTGGCTTACCTCGAAAACGGTGAAGTGCTGGTCGGCGCCTCTGCCAAGCGCCAGGCCGTGACCAACCCCAAGAACACGCTGTTCGCGGTCAAGCGACTGATCGGCCGCAAGTTCAGCGAAAAGGAAGTGCAGAAGGACATCGACCTGATGCCCTACAAGATCGTGGCGGCCGACAACGGCGACGCCTGGGTCGAAGTGCACGGCAAGAAAATGTCGCCGCAGCAGGTCAGCGCCGACATCCTGCGCAAGATGAAAAAAACCGCCGAAGACTACCTCGGCGAGCCGGTCACCGAAGCCGTGATCACCGTGCCTGCCTACTTCAACGACGCGCAGCGCCAGGCGACCAAGGATGCCGGCCGCATTGCCGGCCTGGACGTCAAGCGCATCATCAACGAGCCCACCGCCGCGGCGCTGGCCTTCGGCATGGACAAGCAGGAAAAAGGCGACCGCAAGATCTCGGTCTATGACCTGGGCGGCGGCACCTTCGACATCTCCATCATCGAAATCGCCGACGTGGACGGCGAGAAGCAGTTCGAGGTGCTGTCGACCAACGGCGACACCTTCCTGGGCGGCGAAGACTTCGACCAGCGCATCATCGACTACATCATCGACGAGTTCAAGAAGGAATCCGGCGTCAACCTCAAGAACGACGTGCTGGCCCTGCAGCGCCTGAAGGAAGCCGCAGAAAAAGCCAAGATCGAGCTGTCGTCCAGCGCGCAGACCGACATCAACCTGCCCTACATCACGGCCGATGCCTCGGGTCCGAAACACCTGAACATCAAGATGACGCGCTCCAAGCTGGAGCAACTCGTCGAGGAACTGGTCGAGCGCACCATCGCCCCCAGCCGCGTCGCGGTCAAGGACGCCGGTGTGGCCAGCGGCGACATCCATGACGTGATCCTGGTCGGCGGCCAGACCCGCATGCCCAAGGTGCAGGAGAAGGTCAAGGAATTCTTCGGCAAGGACCCGCGCAAGGACGTGAACCCCGACGAGGCCGTGGCCGTCGGCGCGGCCATTCAGGGCCAGGTGCTGTCGGGCGACCGCTCGGACGTGCTGCTGCTCGACGTCACCCCGCTGTCCCTGGGCATTGAAACCATGGGCGGCGTGATGACCAAGATGATCAAGAAGAACACGACCATCCCGACCAAGTTTGCGCAGACCTTCTCGACCGCAGAGGACAACCAGCCGGCCGTGACCATCAAGGTGTTCCAGGGCGAACGCGAAATCGCGTCGGGCAACAAGGCGCTGGGCGAGTTCAACCTCGAGGGCATTCCGCCGGCCGCGCGTGGCACGCCGCAGATCGAGGTGTCTTTCGACATCGACGCCAACGGCATCCTGCACGTGGGCGCCAAGGACAAGGGCACCGGCAAGGAAAACAAGATCACCATCAAGGCGAACTCCGGCCTGTCCGAGACCGAGATCCAGCAGATGGTGAAGGACGCCGAGCTCAATGCGGCCGACGACAAGAAAAAGGTCGAGTTCGTGACCGCCAAGAACAACGCCGAAGCCATGGTTCACAGCGTGAAGAAGTCGCTGGTGGAATACGGCGACAAGCTGGAAGCCGGCGAGAAGGAAAAAATCGAGGCGGCCATCAAGGACATGGAAGAAGCACTGCAGGGCGAGAGCAAGGATGCCATCGACGCGAAAAATGCCGCGCTGATGGATGCCAGCCAGAAACTCGGCGAAAAGATGTATGCCGACATGCAGGCGTCGCAGGCCGGCCAGGCCGCCCCGGGTGCCGGCACGGAAGAAGCTGCAGCCAAGGCGGCCGCCGACGACAATGTGGTGGACGCTGAAGTCAAGGAAGTCAAGAAGGGCTGATCTACCTGTTGATCAGCCTCGGGGCGGAGAAGCGGAATCGGGGCTGGTCCCCGCGTTCCGCTTTTCCACATCCGGGGCACAGGAATTTTTCCACTGAACACCTTATCCCATGGCCATCAAAAAAGACTATTACGACACGCTGGGCGTCCCCAAAAATGCCAGTGATGAAGACATCAAGAAAGCCTATCGCAAGCTGGCGATGAAGCACCACCCGGACCGCAACCAGGGGGACAGCAGCAAGGCGGCCGAGGAAAAATTCAAGGAAGCCAAGGAAGCCTACGAGATGCTGTCGGACGCGCAGAAACGCGCGGCCTACGACCAGTACGGCCATGCCGGCGTGGACCCGAACCGCGGCGGCGGTCCCGGCGCGGAAGGTTTCGGCGGTTTTGCCGAAGCCTTCGGCGACATCTTCGGCGACGTGTTCGGCGCCCAGCAGGCGCGCGGCGGCCAGCGTGGCGGCCGGCAGGTGTACCGCGGCGGCGACCTCAGCTACGCGATGGAAGTCACGCTGGAGGAAGCGGCCACCGGCAAGGACGCGCAGATCCGCATCCCGAGCTGGGACGACTGCAGCACCTGCCGCGGCAGCGGCGCCAAACCCGGCACCAAGGTGGTCACCTGCACCACCTGCCACGGCCACGGCGTGGTGCAGATGAAGCAGGGCTTCTTCAGCGTGCAGCAGACCTGCCCGCAGTGCCGCGGCACCGGCAAGCTGATCCCCGAGCCCTGCATGAGCTGCCACGGCGTCGGCAAGACCAAAAGCAACAAGACCCTGGAAGTCAAGATCCCGGCCGGCATCGATGACGGCATGCGCATCCGTTCCACCGGCAACGGCGAGCCGGGCACCAACGGCGGGCCGCCGGGCGACCTGTACATCGAGATCCGGCTCAAGAAACACGACATCTTCGAGCGCGAAGGCGACGACCTGCACTGCGTCGTGCCCATCGGCATGGCGACGGCAGCGCTGGGCGGCGAGATCGAGGTGCCGACGCTGGCCGGCAAGGCCGCCATCGACATCCCCGACGGCACCCAGACCGGCAAGCAGTTCCGCCTGCGCGGCAAAGGCATCAAGGGGGTGCGCTCCAGCTACCCGGGCGACCTGTACTGCCACATCACGGTCGAGACGCCGGTCAAGCTGACCGAGCACCAGCGCAAGCTGTTCAAGGAACTCGACGAGTCCCTGAAAAAGGGCGGCGCCAAACATTCGCCGACCGAGGAAACCTGGACCGACAAGCTCAAGAGTTTCTTTGCGCCCTGACGCCGGCCAGCGCAGGATGCTATTGAATCGATAGCTGCCTGCGATCGTCCGGCAAGGGCTGGAGGCGTTTTTGGCGCAAAGTCCGGGGACCTGGCGGTGCGGCGCGCCATGTTTCCCGCAAGCAGGCACCCCGGTGTAGCGGGTCAAACAGCCGTGCGGCAGCGTCCGGCCGGCGGCTGGCTTATAGTGCGTCGTCTCCCATCACTTCCGCACGAGCCCCCATGAAAACCAAAGCCGCTGTCGCCTGGAAATCCGGCGAACCCCTGACGATTGAAACCGTGGACCTGCAAGGGCCGAAATTCGGCGAGGTGCTGGTCGAGATCAAGGCCACCGGCATCTGCCACACCGACTACTACACGCTGTCCGGCGCGGACCCCGAAGGCATTTTCCCGGCCATCCTCGGCCATGAAGGCGCGGGCATCGTGGTCGATGTCGGCCCCGGCGTGACCACGCTCAAGAAGGGCGACCACGTCATTCCGCTGTACACGCCGGAATGCCGCCAGTGCAAGTTCTGCCTGTCGCGCAAGACCAATCTGTGCCAGCTGATCCGCGGCACCCAGGGCAAGGGCCTGATGCCCGACGCCACCAGCCGCTTCAGCCTGGACGGCAAGCCGATCTTCCACTACATGGGCACCTCCACTTTCAGCAACTACACGGTGGCGCCGGAAATTTCGCTGGCCAGGATCCGCGAGGACGCGCCCTTCGACAAGGTCTGTTACATCGGCTGCGGCGTGACCACCGGCATAGGCGCGGTCCTGTTCACCGCCAAGGTCGAGGCCGGCGCCAACGTGGTGGTGTTCGGCCTGGGCGGCATCGGCCTGAACGTGATCCAGGGCGCGAAGATGGTGGGCGCCGACAAGATCATCGGCATCGACATCAACCCGGCGCGCCAGGACATGGCGCGCAAATTCGGCATGACACACTTCATCAACCCGAAGGAAGTCGAGAACGTGGTCGATGCCATCGTGCAGCTGACCGACGGCGGCGCCGACTACAGTTTCGAGTGCATAGGCAACACCCAGGTCATGCGCCAGGCGCTGGAGTGCACCCACAAGGGCTGGGGCCGCAGCATCATCATCGGCGTGGCCGAAGCCGGCGCCGAGATCAGCACCCGCCCTTTCCAGCTCGTCACCGGCCGCAAGTGGGAAGGTTCGGCCTTCGGCGGCGCGCGCGGCCGCACCGACGTGCCGAAAATTGTCGACTGGTACATGGAAGGCAAGATCAACATCGACGACCTGATCACGCACACCATGCCGCTGGAAGACATCAACAAGGGCTTCGACCTGATGAAACGCGGCGAGTCGATTCGCGGCGTGGTCCTGTACTGAGCGGCCGGCCCATGGACAGCCTCCAGCCGCTGCGCCACATCACTGCCGGCGTGCTGGATGTGGCCCTGTTCGAGACCGGGCCGGTGGACGGCCCGCCGGTGTTCCTGATGCACGGATTTCCCTACGACATCCATGCTTATGCCGAGGTCGCGCCGCTGCTGGCGGCGCAGGGCTGCCGCGTGCTTGTGCCGTCTCTGCGCGGGTTCGGCGCCACGCGTTTCCGGGACGCCGCCACGCCCCGCTCGGGCGAGCAGGCCGCGCTGGGCGCCGACCTGCTGGCACTGATGGATGCGCTGGCGGTGCCGCGCGCCGTGCTCGCCGGTTACGACTGGGGCGGCCGCGCGGCCTGCGTGGTCGCCGCCCTCTGGCCCGAGCGTTGCACGGGACTGGTATCGCTCAACAGCTACAACATCCAGAACATCGCCAGAGCCATGTTGCCGGACACGCCCGACAACGAACACAGCCTCTGGTACCAGTATTACTTCCACAGCGAACGCGGCCGCGCCGGGCTGGCGGCCGACCGGCGCGCCTTCTGCCGGCTGCTCTGGAAATTGTGGTCGCCAACCTGGGTCTTCGATGACGCCACGTTCGAACGCAGCGCCGCCGCCTTCGACAACCCGGACTTTGTCGACGTCGTGATCCAGTCCTACCGCCACCGCTTCGGCCTGGTGGCGGGTGACCCGGCACTGGCCGGCATCGAGGCCCGGCTGGCGGCGCAGCCGGCCATCCGCGCGCCCAGCATCACCTTCGACGGCGCCGACGATGGCGTGCGGCCACCCGCAACGGCAGCGCAACACGCCCGGTTTTTCACCGGGCCCCGCTCGCACCGTGTCGTCGCCGGCGCGGGTCACAACCTGCCGCAGGAAAAGCCGCAACTCTTTGCCAGCGCCGTGCTGGAACTGGTACAACCGGGGCCATGAACACACACGCCGAACTCCTCAGTGAACACGCCTGCTTCGGCGGCATTCAGCGCTTCTATCAGCACCATGCCCGCAGCATCGGCCTGCCCATGAAGTATTCGGTGTTCCTGCCGCCGCAAATCACGATCGACGACGCCGGCGGCAAGGTGCCTGCACTGATCTACCTCGCCGGCCTGACCTGCAACGAGGAAACCTTCATGACCAAGGCCGGCGCGCAGCGGCTGGCCGCGACCCTGGGCCTGGCGCTGATCGCACCGGACACCAGCCCGCGCGGCGCCCACGTCCCCGGCGAAACCGATAGCTGGGACATGGGTGTCGGTGCCGGCTTTTACCTGGATGCGCAGCAGGCACCCTGGGCCAAAAACTACCGCATGGAAACCTGGCTCACTGCCGAACTCCTGCCGCTGCTGACCGCCACCCTGCCCCTGCATCCCGGACGCATCGGCATCTTCGGCCACTCCATGGGCGGCCACGGCGCGCTGACGCTGGCGCTGCGCCACCCCACGCTGTTCAAGTCGGTGTCGGCGTTTGCGCCTATCTGCGCGCCCAGCCAGTGCCCCTGGGGCCGCAAGGCCTTCAGCGGCTACCTGGGCACCGATGAATCGGCCTGGGCGGCGCACGACGCCACCGCTCTGATGGCCAGGCTGGATACGGCGCCCTACCCCGGCGGCATCCTGATCGACCAGGGGCTGGCCGACAAGTTTTTGTCGGAGCAACTGCATCCGCACCTGTTTGAAGCGGCGTGTGCCCGCGCCGGCCAGGCGCTGCAACTGCGCTGGCACGCCGGTTACGACCACGGCTACTACTTCATCAGCACCTTCATGGCCGACCACCTGAATCACCACGCGCGGCAACTGTCGGAATGAGGGCGATGGCGGTATATTGACGTCCCTATCAAAGCAGGGACTTGCGCTGATGGCCACCCGCAATCGCTGACCCCATGAGTTTTATGCTGGTGCGGCCCAGTCTCTATTTAATGCGTGCGTTTGTGATTTCACTACTCACTATCCGCATCGCAGCGGTTGCTAGTGATCGTCGGTGACGGCTGGCACACGTCCTCTCATTGCGCTGGTTACAGTTTCCCAGCACCACGTGCAGAGGCATCCTTATAGTCTTTATCTCGCTGTTTTGCGGCTCGAAGACTGGTTATTACTGCCTGACTTTGATCGACATGGTCGCCTCTGCTATCAATCTGAATTCCGATTATTTTCCCTTTCCAGGTGAGGGTTCGGTTGTCAAAGGATTGACCGCGTCCATTTTTTACCATGCCTTGAGCGGTCGAATCGGGTTTGCCATATCGCGTAACGAAGAGGTTTTCCATTTTGGTGAACCTCGATATATGAGCGATCAGCAAAAAGACTGCCGGATAACCGTCATAAACACGAAGTTTTACGGTGTTCCCTAGCCCGAGATCAGGTGTCTTGTAGAGTTCGAAATAATTTTTTTCTAACTGCATATAACAAGTCTCAGTGATGTTTTCTAACGCTTGGTGATCAACCATGTGTGTCCAAGACACTAAAGGGCAAGCCAGCATTTCACCTGGAAAAGGCCTGTTTAGATCAATCCCTAAGAACGTATTAGATTCGTTATTCAGACCTTCGCTTCGAGCTGCGGCTGGCGCGGCGAACGCTATTGCATAAACAAGAGAGAAACACAAAGCACTTATAAATTTCAGCAGGTATTTTTTCATTGAGTAAACAAAAAAGGACCAAGGAAGAAGGAGGCCATCTAGAGCGAGGATAGCAGGGCCTCTTCCGGCCGGAGATCTTGCACGACGCAAAACTCAATCGATGGGGACAGGGCATTGTTCAGCACGGCTATCGACTGATCGCATGCGACGCTCAACCAAAATGGTGGATCAAAACAGGCTACCCTGACCTGAACCCGATGGCGACCTGAACTGGCGCAGGTCCAGCTCGACACGCTGGCGGTTGAAACCGAGGCGGTGGCAGGTTTTTTCAAAACGCTGCTTGATCAGGTCGGCCCAGAGCCCGCTGCCTTTCATGCGCGAGGCGAAGTCGCTGTCGTAGTCCTTGCCGCCGCGCATCTCCTGGATACGCGCCATGATGCGCTCCGCGCGCTGCGGGTAATGCAGGTCCAGCCACTGCCTGAACAGCGGCGCCACCTCCCAGGGCAGGCGGATCACGGTGTAAAACGCCGAACGTGCGCCGGCCTCCCAGGCGGCTTCCAGCACCTTTTCCATGTCGTCGTTGACGAAGGGAATCTGTGGCGCGACGCTGACCCCGACCGGCACGCCGGCTTCGGCCAGGGTGCGGATAGTGCGCAAGCGCCGGTGCGGCGCGGCGGCGCGAGGCTCCAGCGTGCGCGCCAGTTCCGGGTCCAGCGTGGTGATGGTCACATACACCGCCGCCAGCCGCTCGGCCGCCATGGGGGCGATCAGGTCGAGGTCGCGCTCCACGCCACTGGATTTGGTGACCAGCGAAAAAGGGTGCCGCGCCTGCTGCAGCACCGCGATCACCGACCGGGTCAGGCGCAGCTCGCGCTCGACCGGCTGGTAGCAGTCGGTGCCGGAGCCGATGTTGAGCAGCTTGGGCAGATAACTGCGTTTGCCCAGGTCGGCTCGCAGCATCTCGGCAATGTTGCGCTTGGCGATCAGTTGTGTCTCGAAGTCCAGCCCCGGCGAGAGGTTCAGGTAGCTGTGCGTCGGCCGCGCATAACAGTAGATGCAGCCGTGTTCGCAGCCGCGGTAAGGGTTCAGGCTGTAATCGAAAAAGATGTCGGGCGAATCGTTGCGCACGATGGCGCTGCGGGCGTCCTCGAAGCTCACCGTGGTTTCCAGTGGGGGCCGGCCGTCCGCGGCGTCTGCCTCCAGCGTGCCCCAGCCGTCGTCCCAATCCGCGCGTGTGTCTTTCCCGAAGCGGTGCGCCAGGCGCGTGGCGCTGCCGCGGCCCTTGATGGCGTGGACGGGGATCAGGACATCGGGCATGGCGGCAATCAGGTGGAAATAACTGTATGAATAACCAGTATATTCCTCCCATGATTGGTCCGCAAGCACGGGCCATCCGCTATGAAATCAGGAGCTGCTTACGCTCACCGAATATGGGCTGGAGCCAGTTTTGGCTAAAAGACAGGAACAAAGGCTTAGCGCGCGGGCAGCGCCGGCCTGAACCAGCCGCGCCAACGCGCCTCGGGGGACTCGACGCAGCGGTACATCACCTCGCCGGCCAGCAGCGACAAGCCGAAGGCCGTCAGCATGCCGAGGGCATTGGCCGCCAGATGCGCCGGCCAGAAATGATTCACCACCGCGTTGACCAGCAGGCAGACCGGAAAGTGGATCAGGAACACCGCATAGGAGATCTGTCCCAGCCGCAGCATCCAGGCCTGCTGCAGCCAGCGTGCCGGCCAGTCGCTGCGCTGCAGCCAGACCAGCCCCAGCGCCACCGCCACGGCCACCAGCAGCCGCCCGCGGAAGTCCAGCAGCAGCGCGGCGGCGCCCAGGGCCACGATGACCATCAGCCAGCGCGCCGGCCGCTCGCTTCGGCTGGCCCACCAGGCCATCATGCCCAGACCGTAAGCACCGAAGAAGTACAGGCCGGTCATGTCGAGTTCGCTGCGTCGGTTGAAGACCAGCAATGAGGCCGCGGCCAGCGCCAGCACCGCCCAGCGATGGCGGCTGCCGCGAATCAGCGTCAGCAAGGCCACGCTCAGGACAAACAGCTGGAAGTCAATCGCGACGTACCAGATGCCGGCCGACAGGGCCTCCTGGCCCAGCAGGTCCTGCAGCAAAAACACATGGGCCAGCAGTTGCCACAGCGCCGGCGCCCCGGGCACCGAGTCATGCTGCAGCCAGGGCCGCACCAGCGCCGCCACCCCCACGGTGATCAGCACCGCCACCACCAGCGGCAGCGCCAGACGGCGGTAACGCCTGAGGATCAGGCGCAGCGGCTGTTCGAAGCGCGCGCGGCCGTCCGGAGCCAGCGAGCAGGCGGCCAGAAAGCCGCCGACCACCAGGAAGACCTGCACCGCCATGCGGCCGTAGGTATAGAGCCAGTTCATGAGCCACGGCGCGGCGCCGTGAACCACGTCGGACATGGGACCGTAAAACGCCAGGTGGTGCCAGACGATCAGCACGCAGGCCCCGCCCTTGAGGGCATCCACCCCGGGCAGGCGTTGCGCAGCCGCCATGACCAATCAACGTCAGGCGCAGATGCGCTGGCGGGCCTGGTCGTACTCGCGCTTGAGCTGGGCCACGTAGTCGGCCGTGCTTTGCACCCTGGTGATGGCGCCTATGCCCTGGCCGCAGCCCCAGATGTCTTTCCAGGCCTTGGACTTGCTGCCCTCGCCGCTGGCGAAGTTCATGGTTTTCAGGTCGCCCTCGGGCAGGTTGTCCGGGTCCATGCCGGCGGCAACGATGGATGGCTTGAGGTAGTTCCCGTGCACGCCGGTGAACAGGCTGGAGTAAACGATGTCGTCGCTGTTGCTGTCGACGATGGACTGCTTGTAGGCGTCGGCGGCGCGCGCCTCGTCGGTGGCGATGAAGGCCGAGCCGATGTAGGCGAAATCGGCGCCCATGGCCTGCGCCGCCAGCACCGCGCCGCCGGTGGAGATGGAACCCGACAGCGCCAGCGGCCCGTCGAACCACTGGCGGATTTCCTGGATCAGCGCGAAAGGGCTTTTCACGCCGGCATGGCCGCCGGCACCGGCAGCCACCGCGACCAGCCCGTCGGCGCCTTTTTCAATCGCCTTGCGCGCGAACCTGTTGTTGATGATGTCGTGCAGCACCACGCCGCCGTAGCTGTGCGCCGCGGCATTGATGTCCTCGCGCGCGCCCAGCGAGGTGATGTAGATCGGCACCTTGTACTTCACGCACATTTCCATGTCGTGGTCCAGCCTGTCGTTGGACTTGTGCACGATCTGGTTGATCGCAAACGGCGCCGCCGGCTTGCCGGGATTCGCAGCGTTGTAGGCCGCCAGGGTTTCGGTGATCTCGGCCAGCCAGTCTTCCAGCTGCGCCGCCGGACGCGCATTGAGCGCCGGCATGGCGCCGACCACGCCGGCGATGCACTGGGCGATCACCAGCTTGGGGTTGCTGATGATGAACAGCGGCGAGCCGATGATGGGCAGCGGCAGATTGTCTAGCGGCGCGGGAAGTCTGGACATGGTGTCTCCGGTCAAGTCAGTCGTATTTATAGGAAAATAGGGCTGCAGCCCCTGTCAATCGTGCGACAGCAGCTATTGAATTAATAGCAGTCGCAGCTTCAGAAGGCCTCGAGCGCCAGCGCCGTGACGCTGTCGGCGCCATCCACAATGCTGTCGCGCATGCCCGGCGCCTTGCTGAGCAGGTGGTCGGCATAAAACACCGCGGTGGTGATCTTGGCTTTCATGAAGTCCACGTCATGGCCGGCGGCCAGTTCTTGCTCGGCGACCAGCAGCGAACGCGCCAGTTGCCAGCCGGCCACCAGGTTGCCGGCCAGCATCAAATAGGGCACGCTGCCGGCGAAGACGGCGTTCGGCGAGGCCTTGGTGTTGCCGGCGACAAATTCCACGACATCCACAAACGCTTCGCGCGCGGCTGTGAGTCGCTTCGCAACGGTTTTGGCCGCAGCACCGCCCTGCTTGAGCAAGGCGGCTTCGGTCTTTTCGATCTGGGCGGCAATGCCTTTGGCGGTCTGGCCGCCGTCGCGCGCAGTTTTGCGGCCCACCAGGTCGTTGGCCTGGATGGCAGTGGTGCCTTCGTAAATCGTCAAAATCTTGGCGTCGCGGTAATACTGCGCTGCGCCGGTCTCCTCGATGAAACCCATGCCGCCGTGCACCTGCACGCCCAGCGAGGTGACTTCCAGGCTCATCTCGGTGCTGTAGCCCTTGACCAGCGGCACCATGTATTCATAAAAAGCCTGGTTCTGCTTGCGCACCTCGGCATCGGGGTGGTGGTGCGAGGCGTCGTAGGCCGCAGCAGCCACCGAAGCCATTGCGCGGCAGCCTTCGGTGTAGGCGCGCATGGTCATCAGCATGCGCTTGACATCAGGGTGGTGGATGATGGGCGCGCTGGCGTTGATCGATCCATCGACGGGCCGGCTCTGCACGCGGTCCTTCGCAAAGCTCACGGCCTTCTGGTAGGCGCGCTCGGCAATCGCGATGCCCTGCATGCCGACGGCGTAACGCGCCGAGTTCATCATGATGAACATGTACTCGAGGCCGCGGTTCTCCTGGCCGACGATGTACCCCACAGCACCACCGGTATCGCCGTACTGCAGCACAGCTGTCGGGCTGGCCTTGATGCCCATCGTGTGTTCGATGCTGACGCAATGCACATCGTTGCGCGCACCCAGCGTCCCATCCTTGCCGACCATGAACTTGGGCACGACAAACAGGCTGATGCCTTTCACGCCTTCGGGCGCACCGGTCACGCGCGCCAGCACCAGGTGCACGATGTTCTCGGCCATGTCGTGTTCACCGTAGGTAATGAAAATCTTGGTGCCGAACACCTTGTAGGTGCCGTCGGGCTGCGGCTCGGCGCGGCTGCGCACCATGGCCAGGTCGGAGCCGGCCTGCGGTTCGGTCAGGTTCATGGTGCCGGTCCACTGGCCGCTGACCAGCTTTTCCAGGTACACCGCCTTGAGTTCGTCCGAGCCGGCTGTCAGCAGCGCCTCGATGGCCCCATCGCTGAGCAGGGGGCACAGCGCAAAACTCATGTTGGCCGAGTTGAGCATTTCGCCGCAGGCCGCACCAATCGTCTTGGGCAGGCCCTGGCCGCCGAAATCCTGCGGATGCTGCAGGCCCTGCCAGCCGCCTTCGGCGTATTGTTTGTAGGCCTCCCTGAAGCCGGGCGTCGTCGTGACCACGCCGTCTTTCCAGCTCGAGGGGTTTTTGTCGCCCTCCCAGTTCAAGGGCGACAGCACCCCCTCGTTGAACTTGGCGCACTCTTCGAGCACGGCCTGCGCCGTCTCGAAGCCGGCTTCTTCAAACCCCGGGATCTGCGCCACGGCATCGATGTCGGCCAGGTGTTTGATATCAAACAGCATGTCCTTGAGGGGGGCTTTGTAGCTCATGTCTTTGTCTCCGCGAATATCGTCAGTCCCGCAGGATCGCGGGCGCAAAAAAAAGGGCGCCGCTGCGGCGCCCTTGCCTCACAGGGCCTTGACCAGCTCGGGCACGGCCGCAAACAGGTCGGCTTCCAGGCCGTAATCGGCGACGCTGAAGATCGGGGCTTCCGGATCCTTGTTGATCGCGACGATGACCTTGCTGTCCTTCATGCCGGCCAGATGCTGGATCGCGCCGCTGATGCCGGCGGCGATGTAGAGCTGGGGCGCGACGATCTTGCCGGTCTGGCCGACCTGCCAGTCGTTGGGCGCGTAGCCGGCGTCCACCGCGGCGCGCGAGGCGCCGAGCGCGGCGCCCAGCTTGTCGGCCAGCGGCGTCATGACCTCGTTGAACTTCTCGGCACTGCCCAGCGCGCGGCCGCCGCTGACGATGATCTTGGCGGCGGTCAGTTCGGGTCGGTCACTTTTGGCGATTTCGCTGCCGACAAACACCGACTTGCCGCTGTCGGCCTCGCCGCTGACCACGTCCACTGCAGCGGAACCGCCGGTAGCCGCAGCCGCGTCAAAACCGGTGGTGCGAACGGTGATGACCTTGGTCGCGTCACTGCTCTGGACCATGGCAATCGCGTTGCCGGCGTAGATCGGGCGCTCGAAGGTGTCGGCCGCATCGACCTTGGTGATGTCGGAAATCTGGCCCACGTCGAGCAGCGCGGCGACGCGCGGCGCGATGTTCTTGCCGGAGGCGGT
>JAUXPP010000159.1 GCA_030683705.1 Polaromonas sp.
AGGCCAAGCTGGCGCATGAGGAATACCTGCCCGCCGCCACCACCGACTTCACCGCCGCTGCGCAGCGCATCATCGAGAAGCTGAAGGACCAGCCCGGCCGCAAGATCGTCTGGATCATCTGGGCCGGTGGCAACCCGTTCAAGATCGCCGACCTCGACTTCAAGCGCCACAACATCGAGATCGCCACCGGCGGCAACATCCTGCCCGCCATGGCCAGCTACAAAAACCTGCCCGGCATGGAAGGCGCAACCTACTACTACTTCGGCATCCCGAAGAACCCGGTCAACGAAGCCATGGTGGCCCAGCACTACAAGCAGTTCAAGACACCGCCGGACTTCTTCACCGCAGGCGGCTTCTCGGCAGCGATGGCGGTGGTGACGGCGCTCAACAAAACCAACGGCGACACCAACACCAACAAGCTCATTTCCACCATGGAAGGCATGAGTTTTGACACGCCCAAGGGCAAGATGACTTTCCGCAAGGAAGACCACCAGGCCATGCAGAGCATGTATCACTTCCGCATCAAGGCCGACCCGGCATTTGCCTGGGGCGTGCCGGAGCTGGTCCGCGAGATCAAGGCGGAAGAGATGAATATTCCAGTTACCAATAAAAGGTAATTGCCGCAGTGTCATTGCGGGCCTGACCCGCAATCCATGCCGCGCTGTCCGGGCGACTCTGGTGTGCTGACATGGATCCCGGATCGGGTCCGGGATGACAGACCAGGGAGGCTGCGGGCCTCCTGCCGCTTCGCTACGCCGATCCCTGATCCCCGCTTCAACGGGAATAGAAATGCTTCAAACCCACGAACTCACGATCCGCTTCGGTGGCCACGTGGCGGTCAACGCTGTCAGCTGCACTTTTGCGCCTGGCACGCTGACGGCCATCGTCGGCCCGAATGGTGCCGGTCAAACGACCTATTTCAATTTGATCTCGGGTCAGCTCAAGGCCAGCAGTGGCACGGTCACGCTCAACGGCCAGGAGCTTTCGGGGCTGGGCGTGTCGGCGCGCACCCATGCCGGCCTGGGGCGGGCGTTTCAGCTGACCAACCTGTTCCCCAATCTCACCGTGCTGGAAAACGTGCGCCTGGCGGTACAGGCCACGCGCCACGGTGCGCACCGGCACGGGCTGAACCTGTGGAGCATCTGGAGCGACCACAAGGCGCTGCTGGGCCGGGCCGAAGAAATTCTCGAGGCCGTGGCCATGGAAAACAAGGCGCATATGCCGGTGGCCAGCCTGCCGCACGGCGACCAGCGCAAGCTCGAAGTCGCGTTGCTGATGGCGCTGGAGTCGCAGGTCTTCATGTTCGACGAACCGACGGCCGGCATGAGCACCGATGAGGCCCCGGTGATCCTGAACCTGATCCGCCAGTTGAAGCAGGACAAGACCAAAACAATTTTGCTGGTGGAGCACAAGATGGACGTGGTGCGTGAACTGGCCGACCGCATCATCGTGCTGCACAACGGCGCGCTGGTGGCTGATGGCGAGCCGGCCGAGGTGATTGCCTCGCCCGTGGTGCAACAAGCCTATCTGGGCGTGGCGCCGGCCACCGCAGGGGAGGCGGCATGAGCACCAATTTGCTGACTCTCGAAGGCGTGCACACGCACATCGGCGCGTACCACATCCTGCACGGCGTGGATCTGGCCATACCGAAAGGGCAGCTGACCATGCTGCTGGGCCGCAACGGGGCCGGCAAGACCACCACCTTGCGCACCATCATGGGCCTGTGGCAGGCATCGCAGGGCAAGGTGACGTTTGACGGGCGCGACATCACGCAGCTGGCCACGCCGCAGATCGCCGAGCTCAAGATCGCCTACGTGCCCGAAAGCATGGGCATTTTTTCCGACCTCACCGTCAAGGAAAACATGCTGCTGGCTGCGCGCAGCGCCCAACGGGCCAGCCAGATGGACGAGACGCGGCTGAAGTGGATCTTCTCGCTGTTTCCGGCGGTGGAAAAATTCTGGAACCACCCGGCCGGCAAGTTGTCGGGCGGCCAAAAGCAGATGCTGGCGGTGGCGCGCGCGATTGTCGAGCCGCGTGAACTGCTGATCGTCGACGAGCCCAGCAAGGGCCTGGCGCCGGCCATCATCAACAACATGATCGACGCCTTTGCCCAGCTCAAGGCCAGCGGCGTGACGATTTTGCTGGTGGAGCAAAACATCAACTTTGCCAAACGCCTGGGCGACAGCGTGGCCGTGATGGACAACGGCGTGGTGGTGCATGCCGGTTCCATGGCGGAACTGGCAGCAGACACCGCGTTGCAGCAATCGCTGCTGGGACTGGCACTATGAAAACTCTAGACTTTGACTGGAAGCCTCTCGCGCTGGTGCCTCTGCTGGCCGTGCTGGTTTTTCCGCTGATCGGCTCCGGCTCGACCTGGATCACCCTGACCGTCGCCGGGCTAGCCATGGGCATGATCATCTTCATCATCGCCTCCGGCCTGACGCTGGTGTTCGGCCTGATGGACGTGCTCAATTTTGGCCACGGCGTGTTCATCGCGCTGGGGGCTTTTGTGGCCACCAGCGTGCTCGGCGCCATGAGTGACTACACCCAAAGCGAGTCGATGTTGCGCAACATGCTGGCCGTGCTGCCGGCCATGCTGGTCGCGATGCTGGTGGCGGGTGCCGTCGGCCTGGTGTTCGAGCGTTTCATCGTTCGGCCGGTCTATGGCCAGCACTTGAAGCAGATCCTGATCACCATGGGCGGCATGATCATCGGCGAGGAGCTGATCAAGGTGATCTGGGGCCCGGCGCAGATTGCCCTGCCCATGCCCGAAGGCATGCGCGGCTCTCTGCTGCTCGGCGACGCGGCGATTGAAAAATACCGCCTCATTGCGGTGACCGTGGGCGTGGTGGTGTTCGCCGTCCTGGCCTGGACACTGGCACGCACCAAGGTCGGCCTGCTGATACGCGCCGGCGTGCAGGACCGCGAGATGGTCGAGTCGCTGGGCTATCGCATCAAGCGCCTGTTTGTCGGCGTGTTTGTGGTCGGCAGCGCGCTGGCCGGCCTGGGCGGCGTGATGTGGGGCATGTACCAGCAGAATGTCATCCCGCAGATGGGCGCCCAGGTCAACGTGCTGATCTTCATCGTCATCATCATCGGCGGGCTGGGTT
>JAUXPP010000006.1 GCA_030683705.1 Polaromonas sp.
GACGTCCAGCGTGGTCAGGTCCTGTGCAAGCCAGGTTCGATCAAGCCGCACACCCATTTCACCGGCGAGATCTACGTTCTGTCGAAAGACGAGGGCGGCCGCCACACGCCATTCTTCAACAACTACCGTCCCCAGTTCTACTTCCGCACGACGGACGTGACCGGTGCGATCGAGTTGCCAGAAGGCAAGGAAATGGTCATGCCAGGCGACAACGTGTCGATCACCGTGAAGCTGATCAACCCGATCGCCATGGAAGAAGGCCTGCGTTTCGCCATCCGCGAGGGCGGCAAGACCGTCGGCGCCGGCGTCGTGGCCAAGATCATTGCGTAATTCTGCAGTCACCTAAGGAATTACCATGGCCACCAAGCAAAAAATCCGCATCCGCCTGAAAGCGTTTGACTACAAGCTGATCGACCAGTCGGCAGCCGAAATCGTCGATACCGCCAAGCGTACCGGCGCGATCGTCAAGGGCCCCGTGCCCCTGCCGACCCGCATGAAGCGTTTTGACATCCTGCGTTCGCCGCACGTCAACAAGACGAGCCGCGACCAGCTGGAAATCCGCACGCACCAGCGTCTGATGGACATCGTGGACCCGACGGACAAAACCGTTGACGCCCTGATGAAGCTCGACCTGCCTGCAGGCGTGGACGTCGAGATCAAGCTGCAGTAAGCGAAATCGGGGTTTCGGCAACAGCCGGAGTCCTGAAAACCGGGGGTTATCGCGCAGATTTGCCATTGCTGGCGGTCCGCGCTATACTCTCGGGCTGTCCTGAACTTGCGAAAGCGGGTTTTGGGCGGTTTTATTAACAGTCTTCCACATCAAAACGTCTGCGGCCAATTGAAGTCGCAGCGGTGGAAGTTACGAAAGAACACATCATGAGTCTGAGCAACTCCCTCGGGTTGCTGGGCCGCAAGGTTGGCATGATGCGTCTGTTCACTGATGATGGGGACACAGTTCCTGTCACGGTGGTGGATGTATCCAACAACCGCGTGACCCAGGTTAAAACCCAAGCAAATGACGGCTACGATGCCCTGCAAGTGGCATTCGGTGCGCGCAAAGCGTCGCGCATCACCAAGCCGGCCGCTGGCCACCTTGCGAAAGCAGGCGTTGAAGCCGGTGAAATCCTGAAAGAATTCCGCGTGACGGCTGACGTCGCAGGCAAATATGCTGCCGGCACCGTTGTGCCCGCCGCCGACGTGTTTGCCGTGGGCCAGAAGGTGGACGTGCAGGGCACTTCCATCGGTAAAGGCTACGCCGGCACCATCAAGCGTCACAAGATGAGCTCGCAGCGCGCGTCGCACGGTAACAGCCGTTCGCACAATGTGCCCGGCTCCATCGGCATGGCGCAGGATCCTGGCCGTGTGTTTCCCGGCAAACGCATGACGGGTCACCTCGGTGATGTCACCAAGACCACACAAAACCTCGACATCGTGCGCATCGACGAAGCCCGTCAGCTGCTGATGATCCGCGGCGCCGTGCCTGGTTCCAAAGGTGGTTTTGTGACGGTTCGCGCCGCCATCAAGGCCAAACCAACCGCTGTCCAAGGAGCGAACTGATGCAGGTCGAACTCCTGAATGACCAGGGTCTGGCTTCGTCCAAGGTGGACGTGCCCGATACCGTGTTTGGTCGCGAATACAACGAAAGCCTGATCCATCAGGTGGTCGTGGCCTTCCAGGCCAACGCCCGTCAAGGCACCCGTGCCCAGAAGGACCGTGAGCAGGTCCGGCACTCGACGAAAAAGCCGTTCAAGCAAAAGGGCACCGGCCGCGCTCGCGCCGGTATGACTTCCTCCCCGCTGTGGCGCGGCGGTGGTCGTATTTTCCCGAACATGCCTGACGAGAACTTCACGCAGAAAATCAACAAGAAGATGTACCGTGCCGGCATGGCCTCCATCTTCTCCCAGCTGGCCCGTGAAGGCCGCCTGGCTGTGGTTGATTCGCTGACCGTGGACTCGCCCAAGACCAAGGTCCTGGCCGACAAGTTCAAAGCCATGAACCTCAAATCGGTGCTGGTGATCGCTGACGAAGTCGACGAAAACCTGTACCTGGCTTCCCGCAACCTGACCAACATTCTGGTGGTTGAGCCCCGTTACGCCGATCCGGTGTCGCTGGTTCACTTCAAGAAGGTCCTGGTCACCAAGGCTGCCATGGACAAACTCAAGGAGATGTTCGCATGAGCGCCGTGAACACCAAACCAAAATTCGACGAAGGCCGCCTGATGCAGGTGCTGGTCGCTCCCATCGTGTCTGAAAAGGCAACCATGGTCGCGGACAAGTCCAATGCCGTGCTGTTCAAGGTGCTGCAGGACGCCACCAAGCCTGAGATCAAGGCTGCCGTGGAGCTGATGTTCAAAGTGGACGTCAAGGCTGTTTCCGTACTCAACCAAAAAGGCAAAACCAAGCGTTTTGGCAAATCCACAGGTCGCCGCGACAACATTCGCAAGGCCTATGTGACGCTGAAGCCCGGTCAAGAGCTGAACATCGGTGGGGAGGCTGCGTAATCATGGCTGTCATCAAAATGAAACCCACCTCTCCCGGCATGCGCGGGATGGTGAAGATTTCCCGGGATCACCTGCACAAGGGTGAGCCTTACGCGCCGCTGCTGGAGCCACAATTCCAGAAGTCCGGCCGTAACAACAACGGGCACATCACCGTTCGCCACAAGGGCGGCGGCCACAAGCACCACTACCGCGTGGTGGACTTCAAGCGCAACAAGGACGGCATTCCGGCCAAGGTCGAGCGTATCGAGTACGACCCCAACCGCACGGCCCACATTGCGCTGATCTGCTACGCCGACGGCGAGCGCGCCTACATCATCGCCCCCCGTGGCCTTGAGGCTGGCGCCACGCTGGTCAGCGGTGCAGAAGCCCCGATCCGCGTCGGCAACACCCTGCCGATCCGCAACATCCCGGTGGGCTCGACGATCCACTGCATCGAGATGCAAATCGGCAAGGGCGCGCAGATTGCACGTTCGGCCGGTACATCGGCGACGCTGCTGGCCCGTGAAGGCACGTACGCCCAGGTGCGCATGCGCTCCGGTGAGGTTCGCAAGATCCACATCGAATGCCGCGCCACCATCGGCGAGGTTGCCAACGAAGAACACAGCCTGCGCCGTCTCGGCAAGGCCGGTGTCAAGCGCTGGATGGGTATCCGCCCGACGGTTCGCGGTGTGGTCATGAATCCGGTCGATCACCCACACGGTGGCGGCGAAGGCAAGACCGGCGAAGGCCGCCATCCTGTCGATCCATGGGGTAACCTGACCAAAGGCTACCGCACCCGCAACAACAAGCGCACGCAAGTGATGATTGTTTCGCGTCGCAAGAAGTAAGGCTAACCCATGACACGTTCACTCAAAAAAGGTCCCTTTGTCGACCAGCACCTGGTAGCCAAGGCCGACAAGGCCGTTACCAACAAAGACAAAAAGCCGATCAAGACCTGGTCGCGCCGCTCCATGATCCTGCCCGAGTTCATCGGCCTGACCATCGCCGTGCACAACGGCAAGCAGCACGTCCCTGTCTACATCACCGATCAAATGGTTGGCCACAAGCTGGGCGAGTTCGCACTCACCCGGACTTTCAAAGGTCACCCGGCTGACAAAAAAGTTGTGAGAAAGTAAGGAAAGACCATGGAAACACGTGCAACCCTCCGGGGCGTTCGTCTGTCGGTCGACAAGGGCCGTCTGGTCGCTGACCTGATCCGCGGCAAAAAAGTGGATCAGGCGCTCAACATCTTGAACTTCACGCAGAAAAAAGCTGCCGGAATCATCAAGAAGGTGGTCGAGTCCGCCATTGCCAACGCAGAACACAACGATGGCGCCGACATCGACGAGCTGAAGGTGAAAACCATCTACGTCGAGCAGGGCACCACGCTCAAGCGTTTCTCGGCGCGCGCCAAGGGCCGCGGCAACCGTATCAGCAAGCCCACGTGCCATGTGTACGTTGTGGTCGGCAATTAAGAAGGCAGACAGGATATTGGACTAAAAATCAACCCAACCGGGTTCCGCCTCGCGGTCAGCCGCAACTGGTCCAGCCGCTGGTACGCAAGCAACCGTGATTTCGCCGGCATGCTGGCCGAAGACATCAAGGTTCGCGAGTACCTCAAAGCCAAACTGAAGAACGCCGCGGTGTCGCGCGTTCTGATCGAGCGTCCTGCCAAGAACGCCCGCATCACGATTTTCTCGGCACGCCCGGGCGTTGTGATCGGCAAAAAAGGCGAAGACATCGAAGCGCTGAAAAAAGAACTGAGCCGCCAGCTGGGCGTGCCGGTCGCGGTGAACATCGAAGAAGTTCGCAAGCCTGAAATTGATGCCAAGCTGATTGCAGACAGCATCACCCAGCAGCTTGAAAAACGCATCATGTTCCGCCGTGCCATGAAGCGCGCCATGCAAAACGCCATGCGTCTGGGTGCCCTGGGCATCAAGATCATGTCGTCCGGCCGACTCAATGGCATTGAAATCGCACGTTGCGAGTGGTACCGCGAAGGTCGCGTGCCCCTTCACACCCTGCGCGCCGACATCGACTACGGCACCTCTGAAGCCAAGACCACCTATGGTGTGATTGGCGTCAAGGTCTGGGTCTACAAGGGCGACACCCTGGGCCGCGGCGATTCGCCGGGCGCCCGTCTGGATGCCGCACCTTCCGACGAAGAACGCAAGCCTCGCGGCCCACGCCGTGACGCCCGTCCTGGTGACCGCACGGACCGTCCGTCCGCACCCCGTGGAGCCGCACGCCCAGCGCGTGGCCCTGTCGGCGGTGTGAACACGGCCCCTGCAGATGGCAGCGACAAACCGGCAGAAGCTACCCCTGGTAGCGACGCCCCGAAAACCACCGTTAAGCGCGTCCGCAAAGCCGCGCCAGCTGCAGCAGCTGACGGTGCCAAGACCGAGTAATCGGTCTAACTACGGAGAATACAAATGCTGCAACCCGCTCGCAGAAAATACCGCAAAGAGCAAAAAGGCCGCAACACCGGCATCGCCACCCGAGGCAACTCGGTGGCGTTCGGTGACTTCGGTCTCAAATGCACCGACCGTGGCCGCTTGACGGCCCGTCAAATTGAAGCCGCACGTCGTGCGATTTCCCGTCACGTCAAACGTGGCGGCCGTATCTGGATCCGTGTCTTCCCGGACAAGCCGATTTCCCAAAAGCCTGCTGAAGTGCGTATGGGTAACGGTAAAGGCAATCC
>JAUXPP010000015.1 GCA_030683705.1 Polaromonas sp.
AACACCTGCCCGCATCGCGGCGCCACGGTGTGCCGCGACCGCGCGGGCAAGGCCAAGAACTTCCAGTGCTTCTACCACGGCTGGGTGTTCGGCAGCGACGGCGCGCTCAAGAGCCAGCCGGGCAAGGAGTCCTATTGCGACGGCTTCAACGACCACGGCGGCGCCAACCTGGTGCGGGCCCCCCGGCTGGAGGAGTACCGCGGCTTTTACTTCGTTGCCTTTGACCCCGACATCGTCGACCTGCCGACCTACCTGGGCAATGCGCGCGAATACCTGGACCTGGTGGCCGACCCGTCCGAAGCCGGCATGGTGATTGTCGGCGGCACGCAGGAATACAGCATCCGTGCCAACTGGAAGCTGCTGGTCGAGAACAGCATCGACGGCTACCACGCCGCGACCACCCATGCGAGTTACCTTGACTACCTGAAGGGCACCGCCGGTTCGCTAGCTGCCGTGGGCTTGGTGGGCGTGGGCCGTGACCTGGGCAACGGTCATGCGGTGATCGAATACACCGGTCCCTGGGGTCGTCCGATCGGGCAGTGGATTCCGGCTTGGGGCGAGCAGGGCAAGGCCGATATCGGTCGCCTCGTCGATGGCCTGACCCAGCGTTTTGGCGAGGAACGAGCCCAGCGCATCGCGCTGAAAAACCGCAACCTGCTGATCTTCCCCAACCTGATCATCAACGACATCATGGCGGTCACGGTGCGCACTTTCTATCCGCTGGCGCCCAACCAACTGCATGTCAATGCCTGGGCGCTGGCGCCGGCGGACGAAAGCGAATGGTCGCGCAAGTCGCGGCTGGAGAACTTTCTCGAATTCCTGGGGCCGGGCGGCTTTGCCACGCCTGACGACGTCGAGGCGCTGCAGCAGTGCCAGGCTGGCTACGAAAACATGCGCGAGGCCGGCTGGAACGACATCTCCAAGGGCATGGGCAAGGCGCAGCCGGCGATGGACGACGAAGTCCAGATGCGCGCCTTCTGGACCGAGTGGAACGCCCGCATCGAACAAGCCAACAACGCACGCTGAAGAGGAGGCCCCCACCATGCAAGCACAAGCATTCACCCGCGGCGAAATTGAAGACTTTTTGTACCTTGAGGCAGCCCTGCTTGACGACTGGCAGCTCCCGGAGTGGCTGGCTCTCTACACCGCCGACGCCCGCTATGAGGTGCCATCCACCGATCTGCCCAAGGACGCATCCCCGGAAAACAACCTGTTTTACATCGCCGACGATGCCTTCCGCCTGAGCGAGCGCGTCAAGCGGCTGATGAAGAAAACCGCCTTTGCGGAATACCCGCGCTCGAAGACCCGCCATCTGGTGAGCAATGTGCGCATCCTGGACAGCAGCGGCGACCGCTGCCGGGTGAGCAGCGCCTTTGTCACCTACCGCACCAAGTCCGGCGTGACCGATACCTATATCGGCAGCAGCGAGCATGCCATCGTTCGCAGCGACGTCGGCCTGCGCATCGCCAGGAAGCGCTGTACGCTCGACCTCGATTCATTGCGTCCGCAAGGGCGCGTGAGCATCATTCTCTAAGGCCGTCCACCAT
>JAUXPP010000016.1 GCA_030683705.1 Polaromonas sp.
GCGGTGCTCGGCAAAAGCGGGGTCGAGCTCGAACTCGCCTTCGGCTCAGACAATCGCTCGCCCTGATCCGCTTTTGCCTGCGCTCCTCGGCCCAGCCCGACGGGTGGGTAAACCAAAGTCGGGGACAAACATCCGGAGCAGAAGAAGCGCGCAGCGCTTCTTCTGCGGGAATCCCAACAGACTGTCATGTGTGCACGCGAGCGCAGCGCACGCGGCCAAATGAAGCTCCCCGCCATCGCCCAGCGGGGCGAGGGAGGGGCGGGGGGAGGGAGTGGGGAGTTCGGTCCCGCTGAAGCCGACGGACCACCGGTGCGGCGCGATGCAAGGCCAGCGGTAAAGCCTTCTGTTGGGGCGGGGCTTCATCGCCCCATGTCAAAATCACCGCATGGAAATTTTTGCCTTTCTGATGGACTTCATCCTCCACGTGGACAAACACCTGGAAGCCTTCACCCGCACTTACGGCATGTGGGTCTACGCGCTGTTGTTCCTGATTGTGTTTGTCGAAACCGGCGTGGTCGTCATGCCCTTTCTGCCGGGTGACTCGCTGCTGTTCGTGGTTGGCGCGCTGTGCGGCGTGGGACTGCTGAGCTTGCCGCTGGCCATGGGCCTGCTGGTGGTTGCCGCCATCCTGGGCGACCAGTGCAACTATTCGGTAGGCCGTTATTTCGGGCCCAAGGTGTTCCAGTGGGAGCAGTCGAAGTTTTTCAACAAGCGAGCTTTCAACCAGGCGCACGAGTTTTACGAGCGATATGGCGGCATCACCATCATCATCGCCCGGTTCATGCCTTTTATCCGCACCTTCGCGCCTTTTGTGGCGGGTGTGGCCGAGATGAGCCGGGGCAAGTTCAGCGCCTACAACGTGATTGGCGCGCTGATCTGGGTGGTGGGCCTCACCGGCGCCGGTTACCTGTTCGGCAACCTGCCCTGGGTGCAGGCCAACCTCAGCAAGATCATCTGGGCCATGATCCTGATCCCCGGCCTGATCGTGCTGTACGGGGCCTGGAAGGCCAGCCGCAAAAAAACCGCGGCGGTGTGACGCTCCGGCGGCCGGCGCTGGCCGAAATTAATAAGTAAGCGTATTATTTATGCTGTACGGAGACGCAGCACATGAACGCACCCACCACCCTGTCACGCTGGAGCCAGCCGGGCTCGAGCCGGGTCCCTTTCTGGGCCTACACCGACGAACAGTTATACCAGCGCGAGCTGGAAAAAATCTTTTACGGCCCGCACTGGTGTTACGTGGGGCTGGCGGTCGAGATCCAGAACGTCGGCGACTTCAAGCTGAGCCATGTCGGCGAGCGCCAGGTGGTGATGGTGCGCGATCGCGTGGCGCCTAAGGACCGCGACACCGACCACGGCATCCGCGTCGTGGAAAACCGCTGTGCGCACCGCGGCGTGCGTTTCTGCCAGAACCCGCAGGGCAATACGCGCAGCTTTGTCTGCCCCTACCACCAGTGGACCTACAAGCTCAACGGCGACCTGGCCGGCCTGCCTTTCAAGGACGGTGTGAAGGACGGCGAGTGTGTCAACGGCGGCATGCCTGCGGGTTTTGACCTCAAGGACCACGGCCTGACCAAGCTGCGCGTCGCCGTGTTGCATGGCCTGGTGTTCGCCACTTTCAGCGAGGCGGCCGAGCCGCTGGAGGACTACCTGGGCGCCAACGTGTTGCCCTGGCTGGACCGCATCTTCAAGGGCCGGCAACTGACGCTGCTGGGCTACAACCGCCAGCGCATTCCGGGCAACTGGAAGCTGATGATGGAAAACATCAAGGATCCTTACCACCCGGGCCTGTTGCACACCTGGTTCGTAACCTTCGGCTTGTGGCGCGCCGACCAGAAAAGCCGCATGGTGATGGATGGCCACGGACGCCATGCGGTGATGATCTCGCGGCGCAACGAGGGCGGGCAGAATGCCGCGGTCACCGAAGGCGTGACCTCCTTCAAGGCCAACATGGCGCTGCAGGACGACCGGCTGCTGGACGTGGTGCCCGAAGCCTGGTGGACGATTGATGACCCTTCCCATCCCGGCACGGCCATCACGCCCACGGTGACCATGATCACGTTGTTTCCCAGTTTGATCATCCAGCAGCAGGTCAATTCCCTGAGCACGCGCCACATCGTGCCGCGTGGCCAGGGCGAGTTCGATTTTGTCTGGACGCACTTCGGATTTGCCGATGACACGCCCGAGATGACGCGGCGCCGCCTGCGCCAGGCCAACCTGTTCGGGCCAGCCGGTTTTGTCAGCGCCGACGACGGCGAGGTGATCGAGTTCAGCCAGGCCGGCTTTGCGCAGTGGGGCGAGTCAGGCCAGACGCTGTGTGAACTGGGCGGCACCGGCACCGAGATGACCGAACACATGGTGACCGAAACCCTGATTCGCAGCATGTACGCCTACTGGAAGAAAGTGATGGCGGTATGAGCGCACTTGGCGAGGGGCCCCACACAGTGGGGATCGACACAGCGCGAAGGCCGCCAGCCGCCGACGCCCGGGTGTTGACAGACAGTGTGATGACGGAGGCGGCGCCATGACTGAAGATCCCGTTCGCCTTGAGCCTGTCGAAAGGCTGCAGTTGCAGTTTGATATTGACCAGCTGAACGCGGCCTATGCCGCGGCGCTGGATGAAAAACGTTTTGAGGCCTGGCCGGAATTTTTTGTCGAGAACGGGCGCTACACCGTGCAGGCGCGCGAGAACTTCGACCGCGGCCTGCCGCTGGCGCTGATGGACCTCGAAAGCCGCGGCATGATGAAAGACCGGGTTTACGGCATCACCCAGACGATTTACCACGGGCCGTATTACACGCGGCACGTCGTCAGCCCGGCGCAGGTGCTGGCGCTGGAGGGCGAGATCGTGACGGCTCAGGCGAACTATGCGGTGTTTCGCACCAAACCTGCCGGTGTCAGCGAGGTCTACAACGTCGGGCGTTATGTCGACAAACTGGTGCGCACCGCAGAAGGGTTGCGTTTCAAGTCGCGGCTGTGTGTGTATGACAGCGAGATGATTCTCAACTCGCTGATTTATCCGGTTTGATCTCCACTGTGTAGTTAGCCAACAAGCCGGGGGTTGCCCGGCGGCAACTCACTTTTCTTTTGCGTCGCCAAAAGAAAAGTAAGCAAAAGAAAGGCGACCCGATGGTCTGGGTCCCTCCGCTTCGCTCCGGGGCAACCTGCGGTGCTCGCCGAAAGTGGGGCCGGGCTCGAACTCGCTTCGCTCAGACAATCGCCCGTCCTGATCCACTTTCGGCTGCGCTCCTCGGCCCAGCCCGACGGGTGCGCTAGAAAACCAAGGCGGGGACGAAATCCGGAGTCCTTGAAGCGCAGAGCGCTTCAAGGACGGGAATCCCAACGAACGGTCATGTTTGCACGCGAGCGCAGCGCACGCGGCCAAATGAGGCTCCCTTCTCTCGCCCAGCGGGGCGAGGGAAGGGCGGGGGG
>JAUXPP010000033.1 GCA_030683705.1 Polaromonas sp.
AGTCGTGCCGGCCACCTTGAAGTCCATGTCGCCCAGGTGATCTTCATCACCCAGGATGTCGGTCAGCACCGCAAAGCGGTTGTCTTCCTTGATCAGGCCCATGGCGATGCCGGCCACGTGGGCCTTCATCGGCACGCCGGCGTCCATCAGCGACAGACAGCCGCCGCAGACCGAAGCCATCGACGAGGAGCCGTTGGACTCGGTGATCTCGCTGACAACACGCATGGTGTAAGGGAACTCTTCCTTGGTCGGCAGCACGGCGATCAGCGCGCGCTTGGCGAGGCGGCCGTGGCCAATTTCGCGGCGTTTCGGCGAGCCCACGCGACCGGTTTCGCCGGTGGCGAACGGAGGCATGTTGTAGTGCAGCATGAAGCGGTCTTCGTAGTCGCCCGACAGTGCGTCGATGCGCTGCGCGTCACGCTCGGTGCCCAGCGTGGTCACCACCAGCGCCTGGGTTTCGCCACGCGTGAACAGGGCCGAACCGTGGGTGCGCGGCAGCACGCTGTTGCGGATCTCGATCGCACGCACGGTGCGGGTGTCGCGGCCGTCGATGCGCGGCTCGCCGGACAGGATCTGGCTGCGCACGATTTTGGCTTCGATGTCGAACAACATGCCCTCGACAGCCACGCTGTCAAACGGCGTGCCGTCGGCCTTCAGGGCGGCCATCACTTCGGAGGTCACCACGCGGCAAGCCTGGGTGCGGGCCTGCTTGGCGCGGATCTGGTACGCGGCCTGCAGCTTGGCAGCAGCCAGTTCGTTGACACGGGCGATCAGCGGCTCGTCCTTGGCTGGCGCCTGCCAGGCCCAGACCGGCTTGCCGGCGTCACGCACCAGTTCGTGGATCGCATTGATCGCGATGTTGCCTTGCTCGTGGCCAAACACCACGGCGCCCAGCATGATCTCTTCAGACAGTTGTTTGGCTTCGGACTCGACCATCAGCACGGCGGCTTCGGTGCCGGCCACGACCAGGTCCATCTGCGAATCCTTGAGCTGGGTCTTGCCCGGGTTCAGCACGTACTGTCCATCGATCCAGGCCACACGTGCGGCGCCGATCGGGCCATTGAATGGAATGCCGGAAATCGACAGCGCGGCGCTGGAGGCGATCAGGGCGGGAATGTCGCCTTCGACTTCAGGGTTCAGCGACAGCACATGAATCACCACCTGCACTTCGTTGAAGAAGCCTTCAGGAAACAGCGGGCGGATCGGGCGGTCGATCAGGCGCGAGGTCAGGGTCTCGAATTCGCTGGGGCGGCCTTCACGCTTGAAGAAGCTGCCGGGAATGCGGCCGGCCGCATAGGTTTTCTCGAGATAGTCGACGGTCAGCGGGAAAAAGTCCTGGCCGGGTTTGGCGTCGGCCTTGGCAACCACGGTGGCCAGCACCACGGTGCCATCCATGTCGACGATGACAGCGCCGCCGGACTGGCGCGCGATTTCGCCGGTTTCCATGGTGACCTTGTGCTGGCCCCACTGGAAGGACTTGGTGACTTTGTTGAAAATGCTCATGTTTTTCTCCACTAGTTTTCAAGCACTTGAGGCAGTGCAGGAGGCCCGGAGTGGTGGCTGGCAGAACACGATGCCATTCCACAAAACGCCTGCAATGTCAGGGCTTTCTTGTGGAATGACACAGCGCGTGATCGTTTTGCCTTGCTCCGAAGTCAATCATCGGCGCCTGCGGCGCTTCAGAAATTGGGTTTTTATGTTTTCAAAGTGCAAAACGCCTGAGCTAGTGAACTAACTCAGGCGTTTTTTGTTGGGTCTACCGCTTATTTACGCAGGCCAAGTTTGGCAATCAGCGCCACATAACGGGCCGCATCCTTGGACTTCAGGTAGTCCAGCAGCTTGCGGCGGCGGCTCACCATGCGCAGCAGACCGCGACGTCCGTGGTGATCTTTCGCATGGGTCTTGAAATGGGGCATCAGTTCATTGATGCGGCCGGTGAGCAGGGCCACCTGGACTTCCGGGCTGCCGGTGTCGCCGGCAGCGCGTGCGTTGGCCTGAACAATCTCGGCCTTGATGGATTTTTCGATCATGGATATTCCTTGTGTAACTTGCGAGCGGCTCAGTGTTCCCGAAGTGGGAGTTGACCGGTGCCGTCGTGTTCCGCAGCAGGTACTTCAGGAGAAGCGCCCGCTTTTTATGCAGAGCCTTGGATTATAGCCCAGGAAGCCGGCCCCATCATCCCCGCGCCAGCCAGCCCCTCAGGCGGTCAACGCCCTCGCGCAGTCGGGCCGGGTCCTGGCTGGCAAAACACCAGCGCAGCCAGCCCTGCATCGCTGGCGAGCGGTCGGCACTGAAGGCATCACCCGGCGCCAACCCCAGACCGGCTTCCAGCACCAGCCGTTTGGCGGTCGCCAAGGCATCACCCTGCCCGGCCAGCCGGAAAAAGGCATACATGCCGCCCGGCGCGGCGACCAGCTCCACCCCCGGCACGCCCTGCAACAGCGGCACCAGGGTGTCGCGGCAATTTTTCAGCTGAGCCACGACCTGGGGCGTCACCTCGTCCGTGCGCTGCAGGGCTACCACGCCGGCACGCTGGATGAACACCGGCGCGCAGGAGGTGTTGAACTCGATGAGCTTGCCCATGTGGGTCGTGTACGCCGCCGGCAGCACCAACCAGCCGAGCCGCCAGCCGGTCATCAGGAAACTCTTGGAGAAGCTGTGCGCCACCATCAGCCGGTCATCCGGCAAGGCGATGTCCAGAAAACTGGGTGCGCAAACATGACTCCCCCCCGAAGGGCTGCGCCCCTCCCCCACCAGGGGGGCGCCCGGCTTGGGGCGGCCCGGCGCCGGGCCGTTGGGAGATTCTTCGTAATAAAGCCGCTCGTAAACCTCGTCGGCCAGGATCCAGGTGCCGGTCTTGCGGCAATGCGCCAGCAGGACTTCCTGCTCGGCGCGGCTCAGGGTCCAGCCGGTCGGGTTGTTGGGCGAATTGACGATCAGCAGTTTCGTACGGGATGTCACGGCCGCCAGCAGTTCGTCCATGTCGAGTTGCCAGCGGCCGGCGACGGGTTTGAGGCTGACACAGCGCACGCGGGCGCCCATGATGGCCGGCTGGGCGGTCAGGTTGGGCCAGACCGGGGTCACCGCGACCACCTCGTCGCCGGCGTCCACCACCGCCTGCACCGCGAGCATCAGCGCATTGACGCCGCCCGAGGTGACGGCGATCCGGTCGGTGACTATGGGCGCCGCACCTTCGCCGCGCAAACCGCTGCAATAGGCGGCAATGGCTTCGCGCAGTTCTGCCAGCCCGAGGTTGTGCGCGTAGAAGGTCTCGCCTTCGCTGAGGGAGCGCGCAGCCGCATCGCGGATAAACGCCGGCGTCACTTCATCACTCTCGCCAAACCAGAACTTCAGTACGTCGCTGCGGCCCATGCCGGCATTGGCCACCTGGCGGATCAGGGACTCTTCGAGGTCGAGAACAACTTGTCGCATGGACGGATCCTTCAGGGACGTGTCATCTTGCAGGTATGCGGCTGCTCGGCGCGCGCCGCCGCGATGCTCTTGATCACGCGAAAGCCGTAACCGGAGCCCTCGACGTCGAAACGCACGCCCGGTGCGCCCTGCCGGTCCATCACGGCCACCAGCAGCGGCTGCTGGAACTGGTGGTCTGCGCTGCGCATCACGCCCTGGTGGCCGGCAAACAGCACGGTGGCCTTTTCAAGCTGCGCGGCCACCGCGGCAGCCTCGGTCGTACCGGCCTTCTCGATGCTCTGCACCAGGGCCTCCACCATCAGCTGCATGCGCATGTGCACATAGTCGTCCTGGGGCTTGGGGAAGCGCTGGCGGAAGGACTGGTAAAAGGCCTCGGACTGCGCGCTGGCCGCGTTGGGGAACCAGTCGGCGACCGCAATCACCTTGCCGACACCGGCATCGCCGACTGCTGCCGGTACGCCGAGGGCATTGCCGTAAAAGGTGTAGAACTTGCCCTCGAAACCGGCCTCCCGGGCGGCCTTGACCAGCAGGGTCAGGTCGTTGCCCCAGTTGCCGGTCAGCACCGCCTGCGCGCCGCTGGCCTTGATCTTGGCCACATAGGGCAGGAAGTCCTTGACCCGGCCCATGGGATGCAGTTCATCGCCGGCGATCTGAATGTCCGGGCGCTGCAGCCCCAGCTGCCTGCGCGCCTCGCGCAGCACCGCCTGGCCGAAGCTGTAGTCCTGGCCGATCAGGTAAATGCTCTTGAGCGACCTGTCGTCCTTGAGCACGTCCATCAGCGCGGCCATGCGCATGTCGGCATGGGCGTCGAAACGGAAGTGCCAGTAGCTGCACTTCTCGTTGGTCAGCACCGGGTCCACCGCAGAGTAGTTCAAAAACAGCGCGCGGCGTGACGGCTCGCGCTCGTTGTGCTTGTTGATGGCATCGATCAGCGCTGCGGCGGTGGACGACGAATTGCCCTGGGTGACCAGGGTGATGCCATCGTCCATGGCCGAACGCAGCGCCGACAGCGCCTCCTCGTTCTGGCCCTTGCTGTCGTAGCGCTCGAAAACCAGCGGGCGGTTGCCGCCGGGCAGCTTGACGCCGCCACGTGCGTTGACACGCTCGGCCGCCCAGGCCAGGTTGCGAAACACCGCCTCGCCGGTGTTGGCGAACGGTCCGGACAGGCTTTCGATCAGGGCCACACGCAAGGGCGGCTGGCCCGCCGGCGACGGCTGGGCCCACACGGCCAGGGGTGACAGGCAGGCGGCCGACGCTAGGGCCAGTGCCATACGTTTCAAGAGACGGGGCTTAAAAAAATACATTCAACAATTTCCTTGAAATACGCCGGGACACGCCTAGCTACGGTGCATGCGGCGATCACGGTTGAGAGCCGCGAAGTGTAGGGGAATTTCCCCCATTCCATCTTCAGGAGCCTTCCATGTTTTACTCACTGGCCACCCGCCCCGCTTCCCGCTTCCAGCGCCACAGCCCGGCCCTGATCAATAACGGCGCCCTCGACAAGTTCCTGGACGACACCCTCGCTTCGCTGTCAGGTGTCCGCGCCAACCCGGCCGCCACTGTGGAAGACGGCGAAAAAGCCTATTCGCTGCAGCTCGATGTACCGGGCCTGACCAAAGAGCAGCTGGACATCGGCATCGAAGGCGATGTGGTTCGCATCAGCAGCAAGGCCGAAGCACCACGCAGCGTCAAGGCCGCCTGGCGTTTTCCGCTGGAGATCGACACCGCAGCCAGCACCGCCAAACTGGAAAACGGCGTCCTGACGCTGACGCTGGCCAAGAAAATCCCGGTCAGCAAGGTGACCCAGCTGGCCATCAACTGATGGTGAAGGCGGCACCGGCCGCCGACGTTTCTTCAACAAGACCGTCCCTGGGGCGGTCTTGTCACTTGGGGCGATCGACACACCTGCCTGCAGGCAAGGCCGGTTCACCGCAGAATGGGGGATGATCCCTCTTTCACGCCTTGTTTTTCCCGCCCTCTGCGCAGGGCTTTTGCTGCTGTCTGGCTGCAGCTTTTTGCGTCCTGCCACGGTACCGCTGGCGACCGAGCGGGACCTGGCCTCCTGCAGCGCCAAAGCCGACACCCTGCTGGTGTTCCTGCCAGGCGCGTCCTCAACCATTGACGAATTCGTGCGCGAGGGTTTTGTGCAGGAAGTCCGGCAACGGCGCATCGCCGCCGACATCGTGATGGCGGACGCCCACATGGGGTACTACAACAACCGTACCGTGATAGCCCGGCTCGAGGCCGATGTGCTGGTGCCCGCCCGCGCGGCAGGTTACCGGGCCATCTGGCTGGTCGGCATCTCACTCGGCGGTTTTGGTGCGCTGATCCACGAAGAACAGATGCCCGGCGGCGTGACCGGCATCGTCGCACTGGCGCCCTATCTCGGCGAACGCGAAACAACGCGTGAGATCGCGAAGGCCGGTGGACTGGCCGCCTGGCAGGCACCCGCGGGCCCATTGCCGGAAGACCAGATGGAAACACGGCTCTGGCGCTGGCTGCAGGCGCAGGCAAAGTTGCCGGCCGGAGCAGCCTCACCGGCGCTTTACCTGGGCTATGGCACGGGAGACCGCTTTGCAGACAGGCACCGCCTGCTGGCGGCCGCCCTGCCGCCGCAGCGCGTGTTCACCACCCCCGGGGGCCATGACTGGGCGCCTTGGCGCCGGCTCTGGCAACAGATGCTGGCGGTGTTGCCGCTTCCTGCCTGTACCTGAAGCTCAGACGGCCAAGCCCAGCGGCCAGCGCGGCTTGACGTCGAAGCTATAGGCCCAGTTGGCCTGCTCCATGCCGGCCTGCAGGCGCATGCCGGCTGCCAGGGCAATCATGGCGCCGTTGTCGGTGCATAAATGCAGTTCCGGGTAAAACACCCGGATACCGCGCCTGGCACAGGCGGCATTGAGCTGTTCGCGCAGCTGGGTGTTGGCGCCCACGCCGCCGGCAACCACCAGGCGCTTCAGCCCGGTCTGCTCCAGCGCCTTCAATGATTTTTTGACCAGCACCTCGACAATCGCCGCCTGCGTGGAGGCGGCCAGGTCGGCCTTGTGCTGTTCGCTCATGACCTCGCCCAGTTTCCTGGCCTGCGTCAGCACCGCGGTTTTCAGGCCCGAGAAGGAAAAGTCCAGGTCGCCACTGTGCAGCAGCGGCCGCGGCAACTTGAAGGCCAGCGCGTCGCCCTGCTGTGCCAGCCTGGCCAGCGCCGGACCGCCGGGATACGGCAGTCCCAGCAGCTTGGCGGATTTGTCGAAGGCCTCTCCGGCCGCATCGTCAATCGTCTCGCCGAGCAATTCATAACTGCCGACGCGGTCCACCCGCATCAGCTGGGTATGGCCGCCGGAGACCAGCAGTGCCACAAAAGCAAACTCGGGCGGGTCCGCACTCAGGAAGGGCGACAGCAGATGCCCTTCGAGGTGATGCACCCCCACCACCGGCTTGCCGAGTGCCGCCGCCAGCGCGCAGGCCACACCCGCGCCCACCAGCAAGGCGCCGGCCAGCCCGGGGCCGCGTGTGTAGGCGACCACGTCCACCTGCGCCAGCGTACGCTGGGCGCGGTGCGCCACCTCATCGATCAGCGGCAACACGCGGCGGATGTGGTCGCGGCTGGCAAGTTCCGGCACCACGCCGCCGTAGGCCTGGTGCATGGCTATCTGGCTGTGCAGCGCGTGCGCCAGCAGCCGCGGCACGCCGGCGCCCGACGCGTCCACCAGCGCCACGCCGGTTTCATCACAACTCGATTCAATTCCAAGGACAAGCATGCAGCCAGTGTAAATCGCGCGCCGCAGCAGACCCGGCCGACCGGCATGGATGTTGCACGACAATGGCGTCCCGCCTTCTTTTTGCCTTTTTTGACTGCCACGATGAAATCCGGACTGAGCTTTCTGATCGCCGCCCGGCGTTGCGAAATCAACGACCTCGAGCAACTCACACGCACCAGCGCGCTGGTGAACGTGATCGGACGCCTGGTGCATGCGCTGCAAAAGGAACGCGGGATCTCCAATGTCTTCCTGAGCTCCCGCGGTGCGCGCTTCGCCGGGCAGTTGCCGGCGCAGGTCAAGGAGTGCCGGCAGGTCGAGGCCGAACTGCGCGCCAGCTTCGACCACCTGGACACGGACGCCGGGCACCTGAGCAACGGCGCCCGTTTGTTCAGCCGGATCGCCTTTGTGCTGCACGAACTCGACGCCCTGCCGGCCCTGCGCCAGCGCGTCGCCGCCCAGGAAAGCACGGCGGCCGACGCCACAGCGGCGTTTGTCAAACTGATCACCGGCTTGCTGGCGGTGGTGTTCGAGGCGGCCGACAGCGCGACCAACCCAGAAATATCCCGCCTGCTGGTGGCCATGTTCAATTTCATGCAGGGCAAGGAATTTGCCGGCCAGGAGCGCGCTTTTGGCGCCGCCACCTTCGCCTCGGGCCAGACCGACAGCCAGGGCCAGCAGCAGTGGCTGCACTTGATCCAGCAGCAGGAACGCTGCGTCCAGGTGTTCAGCGACTTTTCCACCCCTTCGCTGCGCGAACTCTGGCAGAACGGCCAGGACGCCGCCACCCTGGCCGAACTGGAACGGCTGCGCCGCATCGCCTGCTCGGCGGCTGCGGGAACGCTGGATCCCAACCTGAGCCAGCGCTGGTTCGACTGCTGTACGCGCCGTATCGACGCCATGAAAACCGTCGAAGACCAGCTCGCCGCCGACCTGCTGCTGCTGTGCGACCAGAAAATTGCACAGGCGCGCGCCGAACTGCAAAACCACCAGATGATTCTGGCGGCCCTGACCAGCCAGGCCGGACCGGCGACGGGGGGCGCCGAGCGCCTGAACCCGGCCGTGATGCCTTACGGGCCCCATCTGGACCGTTCCATCCTCGAGCTGGTGCAGGACCAGGCCAGCCGCCTGCAGGTCATGAGCGACGAACTGGAAACCGCGCGTGCCTCGCTCAACGAGCGAAAAGTCATCGAACGCGCCAAGGGCCTGCTGATGGCGCACCGCAAACTCAGCGAGGAAGAGGCCTACAAGATGCTGCGGCAGACCGCCATGAGCCAGAACCGCCGGCTGACCGACGTGGCCGAGGCGGTGCTGGCGATGGCCGACTACCTCGCCGCCGGCACGCCCTGATCCCGGCAGGCCCGCAGCCCCAACGCACCGGGTTTGGTCGGACTCGGGGCGTTCGCACCACGATGGCGCACCCCCACCCGCCTCCGGAACCACCAGGCCTGACGCGCCGGCGGACCGGTTTCACAGGCAGAAACGGCTTATTTACGCTGCACTGCAACATGCTGGCACGGTTGCTGCTTTAGTTCATGCATCAACGGGCCAACGGCGGTCCGTTCCAAAAGTCAGCAATGGCTTCCAAGGACAACGGCGTCCATTTCAGCTTGCTTGTGCAGGTCCGAAATGGACGCCGTTTTCGTTTTCTGCTTCCGGTTCTTTTGTTTTGTCACTCAAGGAGTTCCACATGACGCAAGCCTCCCCCACCCCGGCCAAGCCGACCCGCCGTGACTTCATCCGCCAGGCCGGCGCCCTGGGCGGCGCGGCCACCTTCGGCATCGGCAACCCCGGCGCCTGGGCGGCCGGCTCCGACGCGCCGGAGAAGAAGGAAGTCAAGATCGGCTTCATCCCGCTGACCGATTGCGCCAGCGTGGTCATGGCCTCGGTCATGGGTTTTGACAAGAAACATGGCGTCACCATCATCCCCAGCAAGGAGGCGAGCTGGCCCGGCGTGCGCGACAAGCTGGTCAACGGCGAACTCGACTTTGCCCATGTGCTGTATGGCCTGATCTACGGCGTCCACATGGGAACGGCAGGTCCGAAAAAAGACATGGCCGTGCTGATGAACCTGAACCACAACGGCCAGGCCATCACCCTGTCGAAAAAGATTGCCGACAAGGGCGCTGTGGACGGCGCAGGCCTGGCCAAACTGATGGCCTCGGACAAGCGCGAATACACCTTTGCGCAGACCTTCCCCACCGGCACCCATGCCATGTGGCTGTACTACTGGCTGGCTGCCAACGGCATCAACCCGATGAAGGATGCCAAGGTCATCACCGTGCCG
>JAUXPP010000037.1 GCA_030683705.1 Polaromonas sp.
CCGGTCTACTGCGTCAGCATTGCACTGGCCGTCAAGGGCAAGGTCGAGCAGGCGGTGGTTTACGACCCCACCCGCAACGACATTTTCTGCGCCACCAAGGGCCGCGGCGCCTACCAGAACGACCGCCGCAGCCGCGTGGCCAAGCGCACCCGCCTGCAGGAATGCCTGATTTCCACCGGCTTCCCCTACCGTCCCGGCGACAAGCTCAAGACCTACCTCAACATGCTCGGTGAGGTCATGAGCCAGACCGCCGGCGTACGCCGCCCGGGTGCCGCCGCGCTGGACCTGGCCTATGTGGCAGCCGGTTACAGCGACGGCTTTTTTGAAGCCAACCTCAAGCCCTGGGACGTGGCGGCGGGTTCGCTGCTGGTGACCGAAGCCGGCGGCCTGATCGGCAACTTCACCGGCGAGGCCGACTTCATGGACCATGGTGAATGTGTGGCCGGCAACCCGCGCATCTACGGCGCGCTGGTCGGCACGCTGGCGAAGTACAGCAAGTTCGCCGGTGCCGGCGACAAGGCCACGGTGCGCCAGGCGGCACAGGAAACCTCCGCCGAGGGAGTGCCCGCGCCAGCCGTCGACGAGGCTGCGGCCGCAGCGCCAGAAAAAACCACGCTCAAGTCCAAACGCATCAAGGCCGGCGATCACAAGCCCGCCACCACACCGAACCAGAGCCCCCCGGACGCGCCCTTTTGAGGCTGCGGTGCTCGCTATGGAAACCATAGCGGTACGCGCACGTCCGGCTTGGGCTGGATGGCTTTTTTTTGGCATTGATTCCCGCAGCTGTGAAAGCGGCGTTGCAGCGCGGCGCAAGGTCTGCCCGGCAGGCCCTATTTACACCTTGTTTCGTCAGGCGCTGACGCGGCGGTGGGCTGTACGCCTACACGAGCGCCGCTTTGCATAAACAATGTCAGTTACCATCAAAACATCACTGACACAGGGGCTGGCTGCGCGCCTCAGACCCCGAAAAATTCCCGAAAAAACAAGGTTCATGCCCACGATGCCAGACTCCACCCCATCCACCTCTGCGCCAGTTGTCGCCGACTCGGCGCTGATGCGCGAAGTCGCCGAGCTGGTGGTTTCCTCGCTCAACCTGGAAACCGCGGCCGTCGATATCCAGCCCGACGATCCGCTGTATGGTGACGGCCTGGGTCTGGACTCGATCGACATCCTCGAAATCGCGCTGGTTGTCTCCAAACGTTATGGTCTGCAACTGCGCGCCGACCACGAAGACAACACCGTCATCTTCCAGTCGCTGCGCAGCCTGAGCAACCACATCGCGCTGCAA
>JAUXPP010000039.1 GCA_030683705.1 Polaromonas sp.
AATGCACCGCCAAGTAGTACCACGAGGCTCGCTACACCTAGCAGCAGCCACTGAACTCGCAGATTGCGCGGCAACATCGGTGAAGCCTAACGTTCGAGGCCAGGCGCGGCCGCAGGCTGTCGCCGCTGGGCCGACCCGTTAGGTCCGCACCGCGACACGAAACTAGCCATTGCGTACAACTCCCCTGCGGATGTAGAGAATCAACCAAACGAAAAAGATTGCTGAGTACAGGGCGAATGAGAGCAGCAGGCCTACACCTTTTGAAAACCCGAGCTTCACAGCAGCAATCATGGGCGCGAGCAGTAGGAGCGCCGGGTGGGGTTTGGTGCTCACGACGGCACCCGATGTGAGCCAGGCAAGACAGAAAACCAAAGCCGCCGCCATCGCTGCTGCGACGACAGTTGCGACGACGTAATGAGCAGGCCTCATGTGCGACCTAACTTTGATATATCCCGCAAAACTGCGGGATAACATGGCGGCCAGTCAGATAACGTGGCGCCTGAAAATTGAAAAATTCGTTTGAATTCATAAATTTACGTCAATACACTGTATCTATGCGCAGGTATATTGAATTTGAAAGTCGCCGGCCCTGTTTGACTTCTGCCCGGCCACCAGACCAGACGCGCAAGCGCATTTCTTGCGCCACTATAGCCTTCAAACCGACAGAGTCGGCGTGCAACCGGCCCGCTTTTTCATCTCACGGCATGGCCGGGGCACGCCATGCAGCATCCGCGCCACATCGGCAAAGCTGAGACGTCCTTCAGTGGCGTACAGTCCAAACAAAAAAGGGCCCGCAGGCCCTTCCATCATCCAGCAGCGAGGTTCAATCCGCCTTGATCCCGTTGTCCTTCACCACCTTGGCCCAGGTGTCGATCTGTTTGTCGATGAAGACACGCGCCGCGTCGGGCGTGCCGCCCAGGATGTCGATGCCTTGCGCGCTGAGCTTGTTCGCGATCTCCGGGTTTTTCAGCGCCTTGTTGATTTCCTCGTTCATGCGCTTGATGACCTCGGGCGGGGTTTTGGCCGGTGCCAGGATGGCCCACCAGGCCGGTGCGTCGAAGCCGGCAAAACCACTTTCGGCCACGGTCGGCACATTCGGCAGTTCGGGGGCGCGTTTGCTGGTGGTCAC
>JAUXPP010000048.1 GCA_030683705.1 Polaromonas sp.
CACATTGCCGAAGGCGACACCGTCAAGTGCACGGGCCGCATTCTGGAAGTGCCGGTCGGCCCCGAGCTGCTGGGCCGCGTGGTCAATGCGCTGGGCCAGCCGATCGACGGCAAGGGCCCGATCAACGCCAAGATGACCGACGTGATCGAAAAAGTCGCGCCCGGTGTGATCGCGCGTAAATCGGTGGACCAGCCCCTGCAGACCGGCCTGAAGTCGATCGACTCCATGGTCCCCGTCGGCCGCGGCCAGCGCGAGCTGATCATCGGCGACCGCCAGACCGGTAAAACGGCTGTGGCGATCGACGCCATCATCAACCAGAAGGGCAAGGGCGTTTCCTGCGTCTACGTCGCGATCGGCCAGAAAGCCTCGTCGATCAAGAACGTGGTGCGTTCGCTCGAGCAGGCCGGCGCCATGGATTACACGATTGTGGTGGCCGCATCGGCTTCCGAGTCGGCCGCCATGCAGTATGTCAGCGCCTACTCCGGCTGCACCATGGGCGAGTACTTCCGCGACCGCGGCGAAGACGCCCTGATCGTGTATGACGATTTGTCCAAGCAGGCCGTGGCTTACCGCCAGGTTTCGCTGCTGCTGCGCCGTCCACCAGGCCGCGAAGCCTATCCCGGCGACGTGTTTTATCTCCACAGCCGCCTGCTCGAGCGTGCCGCCCGCGTCAACGAAAAATACGTTGAAGACTTCACCAAGGGTGCGGTCAAGGGCAAGACCGGTTCGCTCACGGCGCTGCCTATCATCGAAACGCAGGCCGGCGACGTGTCCGCTTTCGTGCCGACCAACGTGATCTCGATCACCGACGGCCAGATTTTCCTGGAGACCAGCCTGTTCAACGCCGGTATCCGCCCCGCGATCAACGCCGGTATCTCGGTGTCGCGCGTCGGTGGTGCTGCCCAGACCAAGCTGATCAAGAACCTGTCCGGCGGTATCCGGACCGACCTGGCCCAGTACCGTGAACTGGCTGCGTTCGCGCAGTTCGCTTCCGACCTGGACGAGGCCACCCGCAAGCAGCTGGACCGTGGTGCCCGCG
>JAUXPP010000053.1 GCA_030683705.1 Polaromonas sp.
GTAGAACTGGGGACGGTAGTTGTTGAAGAATGGCGTGTGGCGGCCGCCCTCGTCTTTCGACAGAACGTAGATCTCGCCGGTGAAATGGGTGTGCGGCTTGATCGAACCTGGCTTGCACAGGACCTGACCACGCTGGACGTCTTCACGCTTGGTGCCGCGCAGCAGGATACCGACGTTGTCGCCGGCCTGACCCTGATCCAGCAGCTTGCGGAACATTTCCACGCCGGTGCAGATGGTCTTCTGGGTATCGGCAATACCGACGATCTCGATCTCTTCGCCGACCTTGATGATGCCGCGCTCGACACGGCCGGTCACGACGGTGCCTCGGCCGGAGATGGAGAACACGTCTTCGACTGGCATCAGGAAGGCGCCGTCGACTGCGCGCTCTGGCAGGGGAATGTAGGTATCGAGTGCTTCGGCCAGCTTGATGATGGCTTCTTCACCCAGGGGACCCTTGTCGCCTTCCATGGCGAGCTTGGCGCTGCCGTGGATGATGGGGGTGGCGTCGCCGGGGAAGTCGTACTTGTCGAGGAGCTCGCGCACTTCCATTTCAACGAGTTCGAGCAGTTCGGCGTCGTCGACCATGTCGCACTTGTTCAGGAACACGATGATGTAAGGCACGCCCACCTGGCGGGCCAGCAGGATGTGCTCGCGGGTCTGGGGCATGGGACCGTCAGCGGCCGAGCACACCAGGATCGCGCCGTCCATCTGGGCGGCGCCGGTGATCATGTTTTTCACATAGTCAGCGTGGCCGGGGCAGTCCACGTGGGCGTAGTGGCGGTTCGCCGTCTCGTATTCCACGTGGGCGGTGTTGATGGTGATGCCGCGGGCTTTTTCTTCAGGAGCCGCGTCGATCTGGTCGTAACCCTTGGCTTCGCCGCCGAACTTGGCCGCAAGCACGGTCGTGATCGCTGCCGTCAGGGTGGTCTTGCCATGGTCAACGTGCCCAATCGTGCCAACGTTGACGTGCGGCTTGGTCCGCTCAAATTTGCCTTTTGCCATTTTT